>JBILVW010000140.1:0-7147 GCA_044370205.1 Pirellulales bacterium
AGCGCTCGGTGGCCGGCCGTCGAAGAGCGGTCTCGTGTCGGACTTCATGCAGCTCAACCGCGAGCATGTGGGGGCCGACGGCAAGGCCGTGAAGCCGCCGATGCACGCCGCGATGCTCATTCCCAATCCGCTCCTGCCCGACGACTTCTTCGCCCGGCAGCAGGTGGATCAGTTCGTCCAGGAGATGAACGCCGACGTGACCCACAGCCTGCTCGACTGTCCGAGTCGCTACACCGTGCGGGTGGCCACGTTCACCGGGGCCGGCACATTCGACCAGCCGGGTGCGGTGGCGGCTCCCGAGAAGCCGCGCGGCAGCGTCGATGCCTTCGTGGCGATGCTCAAGGGGAACGGCTGGGCGGATCCCCAGGTGCAGGGCGTCGAGGGGGAGAGCCGGCTGGTGGAGGCGGCCGACAAGGCCCATCGGCTCACCGAGGCGCTGCGCCGCCAGGGCTGGCAGGCCTGGGAGTTCCACGACCGCGATTCGAGCGTGGTGTGCGTCGGCAGCATCGATCGCCTGAGCGTGCCGCAGGGCGACGGCCGGGCGGCACCGCATCCCGAGATCGCCCGCATCGTGTCGGGCCTCGGGCCGGAGCCCGCGGCGCTCGCCCGTGGCCAGGTGCTGCCGCGGTCGTTCGACGGCATCATGCTCGACGTGCAGCCCAAGCCGATCGACGTGCCCCGCCCCTCCGCCGGCCGGGCGCGGTAAAACCTCCGGCATGTCAGCCGCATCATCACCGCTGCTCGTGCTCGGCACGACCAACGCAGGCAAGCTCCGCGAACTCGTCGCACTGCTCGAACCGTTCGCCATCCCCTGTCGCTCGCTTCGCGAGATGCCCGGCGCCGTGGAGGTCGAGGAGACCGGGGCCACGTTCGCCGAAAACGCCGCGCTCAAGGCAACGCAGCAGGCACTCGCACTCTCCGCCTGGGTGCTGGCCGAAGACAGCGGCCTCGTGGTGCCCGCCCTCGGCGGGGCGCCGGGCGTGCACTCCGCCAGGTTCTCCGGGCCGGCCCCGGCCGACGCCCGCGACACGACCGACGAACGGAACAATCAGCTGCTTCTCGAGCGGCTCGCCGGCTTCTCGGGCCGCGATCGCGCCGCCCACTATGCCTGCCACGCCGCCCTCTCCGACCCGACGGGCCGCGTCGTCGCCGTCGCCGAGGCCGCCTGCTGGGGAGAGATCGCGACGGCCCGGCGCGGCGTCGGCGGCTTCGGCTACGACCCGCTCTTCATTGTGCCCGAATATCACCGCACGTTCGGCGAGCTCTCCGGCGCGGTCAAGGCCGTGGTGAGTCACCGCGCCCGCGCCCTCAGGGCGATGATCCCGCAGATCGTGGCGAGGTTCAGCCCGGGTTGAAGCCCTGCAGCCGGTGTTCGATCACGCGGAGCACGTCGGGTGTGCCGTCCATGTTTCCGGCGACGGCGGCGAGTGCCGGGGCGAAGCGGTCGAGGTCGGCCACGAAGCGGGCCACGCGGTCGCCGGCGACCTCCTCCAGCAGCGTGAACTCGCCGCAGCCCATCGATTCGAGGAAGTGGGCGTTCATCAGTTGCTCGGCATGGACCCGCTCGGGCAGCGCGAGCAGCGGCTTCCCGAGCTGGAGGGCCTCGCCGATCAGCTGGTTGCCCGCCGCGGCCACCACGCCCTTGCAGGCGGCGAGGTCGGCGACGAACGCGGCGTCGTCCACCTCGTGAAACGAGACGCCGCCCACCCGCTCCCGGGCCCCGAGTCCATAGACCTTCACCGGCAGCCCGCAGGCAGCGAGCGCATCGACGGCCGCGAACGGTGTGTGCCTCCGCAGGTAGCTCAGCACGAAGCCCTCGTCCCGCGGCACCGCTTGCACGATCTCGCGGCGGAGGAGCGGGCCAACCTGCACGACGTGTTCCCAGCCGCGGCGGAGCGGCGGGCGAAAAAAGGCCGAGACGACCGTGTCGGCCGCCTCCATCACGTAGAGCCAGACGGCATGGCTCATGAACCAGGCGTTCCACTGGAGCGTCCAGGGCAGGGCGTCGAGATCGTAGGCGAGCAGGAAGTGCTGATGGTCCACGCTCACGAGCGGTATGCCGGTGCGGCTCGCAGCGCGGGGCAGCGCCGGCTCGAAGTCGGTGATCGCGAGATCGGGGCGAAAGGTGTCGAAGTCGTGGAGCATCCGGTCCACGAGCGGGCCGATCTGCCGGGCCTGATAGTCGAGGCCCGCCGAGATGGAGCGGAGCAGGTCGAGACGGCCGCCGACGTACTGGAAGACGATGCCCGGGATCGATTCGATTCGCACGTTGGGTCGGCCGGCGAGCCGCCGCGTGAGAAACTCGAGGGCGTCGGCAGACGTGTAGATCAGGAGCTCGTGGCCGGGGCCCAGCCTCTCGACGAGCGTACAGATGCGGGTCGCATGGCCGCGTCCTTCGCCGCAGAGGCTGATGGCGATCTTCGACATGCGGCCTCGTCGTGCCAGTGGTCGCGTGGGCGGCAGCACGCCGACGCATCGACGAAATTGTGCCGCTTCCCCGAACCTTTGACCAGCGGCGGGGCCGCCCTTCTAGCGGCAGTGGGTTTGGCGTAGGCTGTCGCAAGCTTACGGAGGTTTCAGCGTCCGCCCATGTGCCAGCGATTTCCAGGATGGAGGAGTGCGATCGTGGCGGCCGTCGTGGCGGCATGCGTCGCCCACCCGACGGCCGCGGCAGAGCCTCCCGCCGACACCGGTCCGTCGGCGGTCGTGGCCACGGTCGGCGCGGTGCCGATCCTTCGTGCCGAGCTCGATGCGGTGCTCCAACGGGCCGGGAACGGCATGCCGGATGCGTCGGCCGTCGATCGACCCGTGCAGCTGCAGGCGCTGGCGATCGAGCAGCTGATCGACCAGCGGCTGTTGCGTGCGGAGGTCGAACGCGAAGGCATCGTGATCGGCGCTGCGGAAGTCGATGCGGCACTCGGCAAGCTGAGAGCGCAGATGAATGCCCGCGGCGTCGAATGGTCGGAGTTCCTGGCGAAGACCGGCCGCGGCGAGGACTTTCTGCGGGAGCAGATCGCGCTCGAGATCGGGCTCGATCGGCTCATCCGCCCGCGGCTCGGGTCCGATGCCGTCGAGGAGACATTTCGAAAGCATCGCCGCGAGCTTGATGGGACGCGGCTGCGGGTGAGCCACGTGGTGCTTCGGCCCGACCTCGGCCGCGGTGGCGAGGCGATCGATGCCTGCCTGAAGCAGGCCGAGGCACTTCGCGGGCAGATCGTGAGAGGCGAGCTGACGTTCGCCGAGGCGGCCAGGCGGCACTCGGTGGGGCCGAGTCGCATGCAGGGAGGGGACATCGGCTGGATCTCACGGAAGTCACCGTGCGTCGAGGACTTCAATCGCGCGGCATTCACCCTGGCCAAGGGAGATATCTCGAAGCCCTTCGCGTCACCTTTCGGCGTGCACGTCGTCGCGGTGACCGACATCGAGCCGGGCCGGCTCGGGCTCGACGCAGTGCGGCCGCAGGTGGAATCCTTGCTCGCGGCCGAGGTGCTGCGGGAACGGCTCGCCCGTGCCAGGGCCGGCACACGGATCGATTACGCTCCGGGCGTAACCCACTTCGATCCGGCGACGCCGCCCGAGGCGGGACAGGCTCGCCGCGTCATCGTGGAGCCCGCCGGCTAGGTTTTGTGGGCGGCGGTTACGCGTTGCGACGCGGGGGTGGGATCGCTACGCTTCCGCCCCTCGCGCTCGACCGTCCTTTGGCCCGCATCATGAAATTTCGCTCTACCCTGCTCGTCGCCCTGATGGTGATCGTGCCCGGACTGGCGATGTTTTCCCATCACGTGCCCGCTGGGGCTGCGGAGGCGGCACGACGGATCGTCGTGGAGCCGGTGGCACACTGGGTGGAGGCGTGGCGCGGGGCGGCGCCGGCTCGCGGCGATGGCTCCGCAGCGTTGCCTTTGGCGGAGCCTACGGCCGGACCACCGATCGGCATCACCGAGGCCGACCGGGCGGTCGTCCGTGAACGGTTCCAGGCACTCGGCGCCGTCGCGCTGGAATGCCGGCCCGCTCCAGGGGAGGCAAAAGAGCATGTGGCGAGCTGCCGAGTGCCCCTCGATGCCGAAGGGCAGCTGCAACGGGTATTTCAGGCGACCGGCCACGACCCGTTGGCCGCCGAACGCCGCCTGCTGGATGATGTGACGGCGTGGCTGGAACGCCAGCGATCCCGGCCGTGATGATCCTCTGAACCGACTCTCGGGAAGGATGCGGGCATCGTGCCACGCCGCGGAGCACATCAGACGCCAGGGGGCGGCCTCGGGCCCGGGCGGTTCGAGGCGTCGGCTGGCGCCGGCGGGGCGGCCCAGGGGATGGCCGCAGCGAGGCGCCGCCGCTGGCTGGTGGCGGCCGCAGAGACTTCCGAGAGTCGGCGGACCGCGTCGATCGAAACGGGGCAGCATCCGCGGTCCGAGGAATTGGCTCGTGTGGAGGCGGCCCTGTTTCTCGCCCGTGAGCCGCTGACAGTGCGGCGGCTGGCGAAGCTGGCACGGCTCGACGACGGAACCCGCGCCCGGGCGCTCGTGCGGGAACTCCGGCAGCTTCAGGAGGCGTCGGGGTCGGCCGTCCGAGTGGAGTCGATCGCCGGCGGCTTCCAGCTGCTCACCCGGGCTGCATTCGGGCCGTGGGTGAAGCGGCTGCTCGAGCAGCCGGCGGGCGGGCGGCTCTCGACGGCGTCGCTGGAGACGCTCGCGATCGTCGCCTACCGGCAGCCCGTGACGCGGGCCGAGATCGAGTCGATTCGCGGGGCTGGGAGCGAGGAGCTGCTCCGGCAGCTTCTGGAACGGGATCTCGTGGCGATCGGCGGGCGGGCCGAGGAACTGGGCCGGCCGAATGTCTATGTGACGACGCGGCGGTTTCTGGGGGCGTTCGGCCTGGCTCGCATCGAGGATCTGCCCCCGGTCGATGCCGCCCCGCGGGTGGAGTGATCCTGTGGCCTGATTTTGGTCGACCGGAGGCTTGCACGTCGGCCGGTCTCGCGCCACACTGTCGCTCGTCTTCGCGGTAAAAATCGCCGGACGACGGCGTCCGAAAAGTTTTTTGCCGGGTGGCGAATTGGACGATGTTCCCCCGATCGGGTACAGAATTGGCGGTACGACCCGCCCGCCAAGTCAGACTCCAGGAGGTTTTTGCCGTGACGATCGTTGCCAGTGGCCGAGCGCATCAGGATGGTCTCAGCGCAGACGTATTCTCCTGGAGCGAGCTGCCCGAACTCCTCGCCGCTGAGGATCTTTTCGCGGGGCCGGCGGTGGCAGAGCGATCGCCCTTGGATGTCGTCGCGGAAAGCGATGCCGACGAAGACGATTTCGAAGACGACGAGGATGAAGACGAGGACGACGACTTCGAAGACGAGGAAGAAGAGTCCGACGAGGACGAAGACGACGAAGAAGAAGACGACGAGTGGGAAGAAGTCGACGACGACGAAGATGAGGACGAGGAAGACGAAGAAGAGTCCGACGAGGACGAGGAAGAAGACGAGGAAGAGGAAGACGAAGAGTGGGAAGACGAGGACGAGGACTGGGAAGACGAAGATGAAGAAGAGGATGAAGACGAAGACGAGGATGAAGACGAGGACTGACCCGTCGCGTCGGTCCCGAATTGCAGTTCGACGCGGAGCATGAACGCCCGCCGAGTCTGCCCTGTGCTCAGGGGTTCGTTGTCGGGACGGTGAGCATGAGCCGCAGGTAGCTGCCGCGGCGATCGACGTCGATGCTCACGGTGTCCCCCGCGGCTTTCAGCCGGGCGAGGATCTCCTCCTGATTGGCCGCTTCGGCCCCGTCGATCGCAATCAGGCGATCCCCCGGCAGCAGGCCGCCGGTGGCGGCTGGCGATCCCGGTGAGACCCGCACCACGACTGGCGCGGAAGGCTCACAGGGGTCGGGACGGCTGCCGATGCCCCAGCGGCCGCGGTTGGCGGCCACCGGCTCCAGTGCCGGCGCCTCCAGCGCCCGCTTGGTGGCGTTCGATTCCGCGCGGCACTGCTGGCGAAACGGTCGCGGCGCCGGTTCGTCGGCGAGCGTCGTCACGAAACCGAGCGTGAGCCGGGCCACCGGCTCGATGCCGTCGATGTTCACGAGCTGCACGTCATCGCTCGGGCGGTGGTACTGGTCGTGCAACCCGGTGTGGAACATCACCGTGGGGATGCCCGCGGCGATGAACGGGTAATGGTCGGAGTCGTCGGCGATGTCCCAGTCGAAGGCCAGTTCCAGGCCCGCGCGAACGGCCGGGTCGTTGTTGGCCTGCACGACGGCGGCCCGCAGCCCGGGCGACGTGCGGCTTCCGTAGACCTCGAGCCGCCGGTCGCGGAGCCGGCCGATCATGTCGAGGTTGATGGAAAACACGGTCTGCATCCCGGCGAGGGCCGGGGGCTTCACGCGGAGAAAATGGTAGGAGCCGAGCAGCCCCTTCTCCTCGCCGTCCCAGAAGGCGATCAGGATCGACCGCTTCGGGCGGCGGGGGAGGTGTTCGAGGGCCGCGGCCACCTCGAGCAGGCCGGCTACGCCTGACGCGTTGTCGTCGGCGCCGTTGTGGACGTAGCCGAACGGGCCGTAGCTGTTGGCCTCGTTGCCGTAGCCCACGTGGTCGTAGTGGGCACCCACCACGATGAGCTGCCGGGAGAGCTCCGGATCGCTGCCTCGGAGCAGGGCGAGGATGTTCCGCATCCCGCCGAACGACTGGAAAAACGAGCCGCCGTCGCCGGCCGGCTCGAGCCCGAGCTTCTGGAGTTGCTCGACGACGTAGGATCCAGCGGCGCGGCCGCCGCGGGTGCCCCCCTCGCGGCCTTCGAAGGCGTCGTCGGCGAGCGTGTTGACGTGCTGGGCGGCCTCGGCCGCGCGGATGGTCGCATGGGCGGCCGACATCAGTTCGGCGGCGACTGTGGGCAGCGTCGGGGAGACGGCCAGACAGGCTCCGAGCAGAATTCGGGCGAACGATCGCATGCTGGGCCGTCCTCCTTGCGAGACGGGGTGGTGGCGTCCAGAATAGAGCGATCGAGGTTTCCCGAAGTCCATGTTGATTTTGGGGAAAACGAGGAGAGGTGGCAGAGCGGTCGAATGCGCGTCTTTGCTAAAGACGTGTCCGGTCAAAAGCTGGACCGCGGGTTCGAATCCCGCCCTCTCCGCTGGTTGGTAATCGTCGAATCGAACGGGCCTTG
>JBILVW010000141.1:0-7142 GCA_044370205.1 Pirellulales bacterium
TCAGCCGGAGGAACTCGGAGCTGCTGTAGGGGGCGATCGACTGGGCGACGAGCGACGGGCCGCCGATCGCGTCGGTGCGAAAGAGCTGGAGCGAAAGATTGCTCAATGCCACGTCGGCGGCCGAGGCGACCGTGCTGCCGACCGTGCGGTCGGCGAACCAGGTGAGTGCGGCGGTCACTGTGCCGCCGGCCGGGAGTGGCGAGGCGAATGCGTAGGAGTTCGCGTTGCCTGCGAACGCGTCGGCGTCGTTGAGCACGCTGCCCAGATCCCAGCCCCGCAGGTCGAGGCCGGTGCCGCCGCCGGTGCCGCTCACGCCCAGCGTCGTGTTCACGCCGGCGATGAGATAGTTGATACCGCCGAAATTGACGACGGTCGGATCGCCCACATAGGCGCGGTAGGCCTGGTCGAGATTGATCAGGCCGGCACCTGCCGCCTGGTCGAGCGCCTGCGATGTCGTGATCACGCCGGTCACCGACTGCTGGCCGTTGTTCCAGCCGACCGTGGCCGTGGTCGTGGCCATCATCGTGGCCTTGATGACCCGGGCGTCGAGCATCTCCGCGGTGTTGTCCACGGCGTCCGACAGAAACGTCGCGGCATCCACCATGAGCGCGGCGCCCCCCGCCACGATCGGGGCGGCGAAGCTCGTGCCGTCCATGCCGCGGATGTAGTAGGTCGTGCTCGGCCATGGATTGGCCCCCGTAAGGTTTCCCCCGGTCGTGCCTCCATAGAGGGCGAGAGTGAGCAGGTCGCCGGGGGCCGCTAGGTCGATCGTGGGCCGTGCGGCAGTCAGGGTGGCGCCGGTTACGGGGTTGTAAAAGTCTCCCGGGCCGCGACTCGAGAACGAGGCCACCGTCGAGAAAGGTGAGGGGGCTGCGAGCCCGGTGGTGGCCGCGACGGAGATTCCGTTGTACCCCGACGCGGGGCCGCCGACCGTGTTGGTCGTGGGCCCCCCGTTCCCGGCGGCGACCACGGCCACGACGTTGTTTTCGCGGGCGAGGGCATCGAGTGTGATCGTCCAGTCAGCTTGGCCGGCGGAATCTTCGTAGCCCCAGCTGCTGTTCACGACCTTCGCCCGGAGCGTGGCCGATCCCGAGGCGACGCCCGTTCGCATCGCGGTGACGTACGGGTAGAAAAAGCTCGCATCCGTCGCGTCGAATGAGCCGGTGAATCCGGAGCCGATCCACTGCGTGGCGATCGCCCCGGACCAGAGCTGGGCGGTCGGAGCGATGCCGTCCTGATAGGTGTAGAGGCCGGTGCCGCCCAGTGCCTGGCCCACCAACGTTGCGTGCCAATCGAACTGGCCGAGCTGGGTCGTGCCCGTCGCTACGATGGCCGGATCGGCGATGACTTGTGACACGCGGCCGGCGAGCGTCTCGTGCCCGTTCCAGATGGTGCCGGCCTCGATGTTGGCCACGATCGCACGGCTACCGCCGAATCCGAGGCTGTAGAACGTGTTCGCCCCGAGTACGTCGTTGACGTACGTGCCGTTGAACATCGTCGCCTGCGAATCACTGCCGACGATGGCGTGGGCCGCTGGCGGCGGGAGCCCAGATGCCATGATCAGGACCAGAGTCACGGACGCGGCACGCACTCGGCGAACCAAGCCCGCTGCTGGAGTGCTGGGAATCACGGAGCCCCCAAGGCGCGAGCGAGCGTGTCAGCGGTCGCGGCGCGGACGCCCTCGCCATGTCCGCTGCGGGTGCCTCGCATGCGAGGGCTGCGGGCGTACGGCAGGGGGGCCGATCTCGGCCCGATAACGCCGCTGGATCGAAGCCGCCGCGGGATTCGCCGGCTGCGGAATGCCGAAATAGGGGTCGGGAAACTGCCAATCGTTCTGAGCCATCGCCGATGAAGCGAGCATGGCCATCCAGCCCCCGAGGATCAGGCTCAGTGCCGAGCGGCGTGCCAGGTTCCACGACCAGCGGACGGCTCGCTGCGTCACGGTGTGTAGCCCGGAATCATCCACCGCACGCCGACGGTCGGACCACTCATGGCGCGGACCGGTGCCGCCGACTGCTTTGAAACATCCAGGGCAGCGGGTACGAGCAGCGGGACCGTCGTGCGGGTATGGGGAAAAAGATCAACGTCGCGGGAGGAGATGATCGACCGCTCGAGCGGAGAGGCCGATCGCCACGACGCCGGCGGGCCAGCAGGACGGGGAAGAGACTCGGCCAGGGCTGAATCAAGAGTTCCCACCGGACCGAAAGACCGTGCCGCCGTTAAGTCGGAGAATGCTCCGGCGGCAAGTCCCGTCGGAGGGGCATTGAAGACGAGGGGGCTGAAGCCGCCTTCAGCCGCCGCGATCTTGCCCAAAACAGACGCTGCCAAGAGCAAAAGCCCGCGAAAGATCAGAGAACGATTCCGCACGTTGAAGTGCAGCCCTGCCCGGTTTTCGGTGGCAGAGCTGAAAGGGGAGACGTCAAAAGACGAGTGAGTCATGTTCGGCCATTCCTTCGTTGTAAAGCGATGTTGAAAGAGGCAGATCAGCCGAGCATCAGGACGGCGATCGCGACGACGGCGGCACCGACGCCGATCGGCAGCGTGACGAACGTCCGAGCTGCGCCCGTTTCCGCGAAGACCTTCGACCGCTCCTCGACGGTGAGTCCGAGCAGCCGCTCGAGATCCCGAAGCGTGATCGGGTGGGTCATGAGCGACTCCGCCCCTGCATCGACCGCTTCTTGTTCGGCGATCATCCGTTGCCGCCCAGCCGTGCCGGGATCGGCCACGATGACGACCTTGGCCGCCTCATGGGTCGCAGCGCCATCGTGTCGCTCATTCAGCAGATGGACGAGATCGTGACCGGACATGTCGTCGAGGCTCGGGGCGATCAGCCAGGCATCGACCTTCATCCGCCGTGCCAGTTTGATCGCGTCGGCACCGCTCGAACGAAAGTGGAGGCCGATTCGGCCGAGGCGGGCACTCGAGGCCAGTTGCTTGTAGGCGTCGAATCGAGGATCGACGACCACCACGCTGGGAACTCCATGGCTGATGCCGGACTCATCGGACGCAGTCTCGAACGCGGCTGAAAACATGACAGGCTCCTGGCCAGAGGAAAGGTGATTGTGAGAGGAGAAAAGTGTGCGATGCCCAACCGCCGAGGAGGTTCAGCGACCGAGCGTGCTGCCCCATGTCCTGGGATGCGGGCGAATGCCGACCATTGGGCCGGACATCGACCGCGCGGAAGCCGCCAGAGAGGCATCCACGGCGCCCCCGACCGTCGATTGAACGACCAGCGGAAGGGCGAGTCTCAGGTTGGGGAACGGCTCAGCCGACGCCTGGCTGTCGATGCGCTCCTGCTGCGAGGCCGACCGCGGCGAGATCCGGGAAACCGAAGACGGCTTCTGAATCGCCGAGGGTAGCTCGGCAGACAGGCTGGCATCACCAAGTTCACTGACCAGCGAGACGTCGGAGTTGCCGACGACGAAAGCACCACCACCGACGACACCCTCTGCACGAACCGCGCCGGTACATACGGCGGTGGCCACGCACGCCCCGGCGAAGAGACGGAGGGCATTGAACAGACCCGAGGTAAAACTGGAAGAAGAGGAGAAGCCCATGAGACGATGCCTCGAAAGATGACCAAAGGTGACGTGAATCAAACTGATGTGATGCTCGAAGAGGGAAAGCGACGTGGTCGTTATGCCGGACAGGCCGAGACCGATGACGAACCCAGGCCGGTGATGGGCCGGCGGGCGCTACGGATGACGTCGAGCGTGATCGGACGCACCAGGTAGCCGGCGACGCCCGACGCGAGGGCCCGCTGCTCATCAGCCAGACGGTAGGTGTCGGACACGATGAAGATTCCGGCGCGGAGACCCTCCCCCATCCTGTCGAGGGAAATCCGTGAACCTGACAGCATCGGGTCAACGTCGCCCTGCAGCACGTGCGGCGACAGCATGTCGAGGAGGTCAAACCCCGACATGTCTGGCAAATCAGCGGACACGAGCCAGGCGTCAGCTCGGAAACGGCGGGCCAGCCTCACGGCTGAGCGGCCATCCACGCAGAAGTGCAGCCCGACCTCGCCATCCTGAGCGGCCCGCACGAAATCGGCGTAGCGATCGCAGGATGAGTCAACGATCACGATTTCACGAATGCCGCCAACCGTGTGGCAGGCACTCGCTTCAACGGGATGATGAGTGGACATGAGAATTTTCTTTCGTGTGCAGCTTTTCAGCGATGAACCGGGATGAAAGCGGACGTCAGTCGATCAGCCGAAGACCGTGACAATGACGACACATGCGGCAAACAACGAACTGACGATGACAGACGACAAGGCGTGGAACGATGACGAGTCACGACGGGAAACGGCACCGAGCATGCGGACATCCTTTGAGATCGAGTGCGAGAACTGAAAAGAACGAAGCGGAAGAGCGCTAGAAATGGCTGCAAATCAAACGAGGGAAACAATCGACAGAAACACTGCGATCGGCAGCACGCACAGGCACAAATCCGTTCGAGTCAGCGATCGATAGGCGTCGGCACGACCGATCGCCTGGGAATACGAGGACATGAGCGAACTCCTTTTTCTGTTCTTTCAACAACGCGAAACTGCGTTCACGAACTGAACAGCCGATGGGGCTGGGTGCCCCGGGTGGCCGTCGTTCGTTGTCAGAAAAGAAATGCACGCAGCGTGCCAAAGCTCATGGCGGACGACTTTTTCTTCGGCGACGCTGCGACGCAGAGGCTTTTCGGGCTTTTTTCCCGCGGAAAAATTGACTCGGAGCGATCGGAGTCGAACGGCCGGGGAAAGTGGGCGGCGTGATCCGCCCGGGCACGGCCTGGAGTGATTCGCTCCAGGGGTGGTCGCTGGTGACGCGGTGGGTGGGGCGAATCGCTCCACCCGTGGCCGTCTGGGGCGGAACGCCCCATGCTCGAGGCTGCCCGGTCTGACCGGCGGCGAAACCGTCAGCCGCCGAGGGTCCGGCGAACCTGGGACTCGTCGATGTCGGCGACGAGTTCGACCAGCCCGATCCGCTTCGGAAGCACGAATCGCAGTCGCCCCCCCAGCGATTTCTTGTCGCGGGCCATGATGGCAAGCAGGAAGCCCGGATCGAACGACCCCTCTGCTGAGGGTGATGTCGGGAGTCCGAGGGCGACGAGAAGCTCGTGCTGACGCGAAACGACTTCCGCGGGGATGCGACCGAGATCCGCTGCCAGCCGGGCCGCGCAGTTCATACCGATCGCCACTGCCTCCCCGTGGAGCAGGCGGCCGTAGCCGGCGGCGGTTTCAAAAGCGTGGGCGAAGGTGTGGCCGTAGTTGAGTGCCGCGCGGGCGCCGGTGAGCTCGCGTTCGTCCCGTTCGACGACGTCGGCCTTGAGGGTGGCCGACCGCTCCACGGCGTATTCGAGCGGTTCTGGTTGCCGAGCCAGGAGGCCGGCGGCATTGGTTTCCAGCCAGGTGAAAAACCCGGGATCGAAGATCATGCCGTACTTGACCACCTCGGCCAGGCCGCTGACGTACTCCCGATGGGGTAGGGTGGCGAGGGTGTCGATATCAGAAAACACGCCGCTGGGCTGCCAAAACGCCCCGACGAGGTTTTTACCGGCCTCGAGGTTGATGCCCGTTTTCCCGCCGATGGCACTGTCGACCTGGGCGACGAGCGTGGTCGGCACCTGCCACACGGGGATGCCGCGGGCGAAGGTCGCCGCCACGAAGCCCGCGAGGTCGCCCACGACGCCCCCCCCGACGGCGACCACATGCGTGCTGCGGTCGACGGCGTGCTCTGCGAGGGCGGCCCACAAACGAGCCGCTTCCGCAACGCTTTTCGAGGATTCTCCCGCGGGCACCGTGAGCGTCAGAGTCTGAATTCCAGCGGCGGCGAGCGACGTGGCGACCGTGTGGCCGTGCGTCCCGGCAATCGCGGCGTCGCTCACGACCACGGCTCGCTTGACGCCTCTGGCGGCAATTTGACCTCCAACTTGGGCCAAGATGCCCCGGCCGCACACGATCGTGTAGGACCGGTCGGGCGAGGCGGCTCCCCGGGGCGAGATGGCGTCGTTGCCCGCCGTGCCCGGCAGATGGAGGCGGATCGCGGCCACGGTCAGGCGACGCTCACTCGGTCCACGTCCGCGGCGCTCACGGTGATCACACGGGCAAAACCAGTGTGTTGCCGTAGGTAATCGAGATCGGCGGCCTCACGGGGACTGGCGTGCAGGAGTGCCTCCACCCGCTGTTTGTCGATCGCGGACCAGTCTTCGTAGGCATCCGGCCAGACCGTGTGCTGCTCGACGACGAGGGCTTCGCGGTAGGGATCGAAGGCGTTTGGCATCCGCTTGGGCTCCGCGCGAGGGATGCGGTCTGAAAGCACGTGGAACGGAAGACCGCCATCCGGAGTATACAGTGCAGTCATGCTGCAATCGATGCGTGGTGACTCTCGCGGACCGTCGCCCTCATGGGTCATGCCGGCCTCCGGCATGACGCTCGTGATCGGGCTCGTGATCCTGGGCATCTCCCTGGCGAGCTTTGCGATCTGGTTTCAACGGCACCAGACCCGGCGGTGCCTCGAGTTCTACGGCAGTTCGGTGGCCCGCCGGATCCAGACCGCCCCGCGAGTCGAACTCTGGGAGCCCCTGTCCGGGAACACCGCGGGGAACACCGTGGGGAATAGCGACGGGGAGGGCGAACTGGCTCCTCGATCCGGGGCGGCATTACGCTTCGACGTCAGCCGGGCCCGGGGCCTCGTGCACCTGCGTCGCGGCCTTGTGGAGGACGCGAACCTCGACTGGGCCAAGCGGGCCGCGAGCGGGCCGTGGAATGCGGCGCTCGCCTTTTATGATCGGCCCGACGATGCCGAACCGGCCGCCGTGCTGGCGTTCGACTTCGATGCCGCTGGCGGTACGCTCACGCTGGTGGGAGGGGGCAAGCCTGTGGGACTGGGGCGGCTCGAGAAGGGGCTGAGAGCCTGGCTGACTGCCGCCAGGGCGGAGAGCGGCCCGGCGCCCGAGGCAAATCGGGCTTTTTGAGGCGGGCCTGGAACCGTACTCTCCCGCCGCCAGTCTCCCGCCGTCTGGAGTGGCCGGCCCGCGGCCGCCCTGCCGGCCGCTTCCCCATCGGATCAACCCGCCATGCGTTCGATCGCCGTCGCCAATCAAAAAGGGGGCGTGGGCAAGACCACCACGTCGGTGAATCTGGCCGTGGCACG
>JBILVW010000142.1:0-7091 GCA_044370205.1 Pirellulales bacterium
ACCGGCGGCCTGCTCACGAAGCTCGTCGCCGCCGGCGACGTCAGCGGCAAGCGGTATGAATGCGTGCCGCTGCTCGCGGCGCCGGGCGTCGCTGCCGGTCAGCTCCTGGTCGTCGGGCTCGGCAAGCGGGAGACGGTCGATGCCGGTGTCGTCTACCGTGCCGCCGCGACCGCGGCCCGCCAGCTCGCCGGTCGCCCCCGATCGCGGATCGCCTTCGCGGCCGAGTCCTGGTGGTCGCCGCGACAGGTCGAGCAGGCGGTGGCCGGCGCCGCCGTGGGCATGGTGGGCCAGGATCTCTACCGCGCCGAGAAGCGCCGCACCCCCTTCGGCTCCACGCTCTGGCTCGGCGCACCCGCCGAGGCCGTGGCGACGGGCGCGACGATCGCCGCCGGCGTGAACCTCGCCCGCCGGCTCGTCAACACGTCGCCCGACGACATCTACCCGCAGTCCTTCGCCGACGAGGCTGCGGCAGTCGCGGGCCGCACCGGCATGGAGATCGAGATCTGGGACGAGGACCGCCTTGCCCGCGAACGCTGCCAGGCGATCCTCGCCGTCGGCCGCGGCAGCAGCCGGCCACCCCGGCTCGTGCTGCTCCGCTACCGCGGCGGGTCACGGAGCGCCGACGCTCAGCCCGCCCTGGCCCTCGTCGGCAAGGGCGTCACCTTCGACTCGGGCGGCCTCTCCCTCAAGCCCTCTGACTCGATGCTCACGATGAAGTGCGACATGGCCGGCGGCGCCGCCGTGCTCGCCGCCGCGGCCACGATCGCGGCCCTCAAACTTCCGATCGACCTCGTCGCCGCCATTGGCCTCGCCGAAAACATGACCGGGCCCGCCGCCTACAAGCTCGGCGACGTGATCACCGCCCGCAGCGGCACGACGATCGAGGTGCACAACACCGATGCCGAGGGCCGGATCGTGCTGGCCGACGTGCTCGACGTCGTCCGCGGTCTGAAGCCGCAGCGGATCGTCGATGCCGCCACGCTCACCGGCGCCTGCATGGTGGCCCTCGGCCACGACGTGGCCGGCCTGTTCGCCAACGACCAGCCCCTCTGCGACGAGCTCGCCGCCGCGGCCCGCTCGGTGGGCGAGGCCGTCTGGCAGCTGCCGATGTATCCCGACTACGACGAGCAGATCACGAGCGACGTCGCCGACATCAAGAACGTGGGCGACGGCCGCTGGGGGGGCGCGATCACGGCCGCGAAGTTCCTGGAGCGGTTCGTGGGGGGCATCCCCTGGACCCACATCGACATCGCCGGCCCGGCCTTCGCGGAGAAGTCGAAGCCCTGGACGGACGGCGGCGGCACCGGCGCCATGGTGAGGCCGTTCGTGGAACTCGCCCGCGGGCTGCGCTGACCCTCTCCCGCATCGAGAAAGCCCCCTGCGGAAGCCGGGGGATCCGGGCCCGCACTGGTTCGGCCGGCGGCGAGACGCTCCGTCGTCGCTTCGGGATTCCTCCCGCTACCCTGGTACCCGGTGGCACGCACATAGCTACGGATATCCCTGCGCTCCTCCTCCGGTCTCGCCGACCGTCCTCCTCACGATCCGATGTCGAGTCGCACGATCGTCGTCTGGTGTTGAGACGCAGGAGAACCTCGACTCTGGATCGTGAGGAGGTCGGTCGGGGACGCCGCGCAGCCGCCGGTGAATTTTGACTGCCAGAGTTGGCGCACCACATCAGTTGAGCATGCGACGTCAAAATCCGCCGGCGGCGAGCACGTCACCGCCGGCCGAACCATTCCGCGTCATATCATGCGAACGGCGCACGGCGCACCGACTCACAGCAGCGTGTCCAGTTCGTCGACGAGTTCGCCGAAGCGGGTGAGGGCGGTGGCGACCGGCTCGGGCTGCTCGAGATCGACGCCGGCGTCGCGGAGGAGGTCGAGGGGCCACTTCGAGGAGCCGCCCTTGAGGAAGCCGAGGTAGCGGGCAAGCGCGCCCGGCTCGCCTTCGGCCACCTTCTTGGCCAGCGTGATCGCGGCGGCCAGGCCGGTGGCGTATTTGTAGACGTAGAAGGCGTTGTAGAAGTGCGGGATTCGCAGGCACTCGAGCTCGAGCTGCGTGTCGATCACGAAGTTCGGTCCGAAATAGGCGTCGAGCAGCTCGCGGTAGATCGACCGGAGCCGCTCGAGCGTGAGCGGCTCGCCCGCCTCGGCGGAGGCGTGGCTCTTCCGCTCGAATTCCGCGAACATCGTCTGCCGCACGATCGTGGCCCGGATGGAGTCGATCTCGCGGGCCAGGATCGCGGCCCGCTCCTTCTTCGAGGTCGCCCGCTCGAGCAGCAGCCGAGTGAGCAGCTGCTCGTTGAAGGTGCTCGCCACCTCGGCCACGAAGATCGTGTAGCCGGAATACTGGTAGGGTTGGGCCTCCGCGGAATACCGCGTGTGCATCGAGTGGCCCGCCTCGTGGGCCAGCGTGAACACGTGCTCGATCGCCTCCTCCTGGAAGTTCATCAGGATGTAGGGGTCGGAGTCGTAGGTGCCGGAGCTGAAGGCGCCCGACTGTTTGCCGGCATTGGGATAGCGGTCGCACCAGCGGCCGCGAAGACCCTGCTCCAGCCGGCCACAGTAGTCGCCACCGAGCGGGGCGAGCGACTCCACCACCACCGTCACGGCCTCGTCCCAGGAGTGCCGCTGCTCGAGCTCCGGCACGAGCGGCACGTAGCAGTCGTAGTGGTGAATCTCGTCGAGTCCAAGGATCCGCCGCCGCAGGTCGTAGTAGCGATGCACGGCCGGAAGGTGAGCCCGCACGGCCGCCGTAAGCTGATCGTAGACGGCCAGGGGCACGTTGTCGGCGAACAGTGCCGCCTCGACGGCGCTGGGGTAGTTCCGCACCTTGGCCGCGTAGACGTCGCGTTCATTGGAGCCCGAGAGCGTGGCGGCGAGCGTATTGGCATGGGCCTCGTACTGCGCGTAGTACTGCTGGAACGCCGTCCGGCGCACCTCCGGCACCGTGTCGTGCAGGAGCGTCACGAACGTGGCATTCGAGAGCTCGATCCGCTCCCCCTTCCCCGTCGTCACGCTGCCGAACTTGAGATCCGCGTCGGTGAGCTGCCGAAACACCTTGCCCGCCGTGCCGGCGAACGTGCCCTGCATCGCGAGCAGCTTCTCCTCCCGCTCGGAGAGCGTGTGGGCCCGCGTCCGCACGAGCCGTTCGAGCAGGAGCCGGTAGGCCGCGAGCACGGGCCCGGCCATCCAGGCGGTGAGCGTGGCCTCCGGGATCGCCATGATCTCGGGCCGAATGAAGCTCGCCGCCTCGCCCGCGCGTGTGGACACATGCTGGAACCGGCCCGTCATCCGCTGGGCTTCCGAAGCCGCCTGATCCTCGCTCGCGCGGAGGAACGCATACGTGCCGATCCGATCCCCTTCGCGATCGTAGACGAGGTCGAAAGCCAGGCACTCGGCCAGCCGCTCCGGCGACGACCCGAGTGTGCCGGCGAACGCCGCGAACTCCGGAATCCGCTTCTCCCACGCAGCCAGCGCCTGCTCCCACTCTTTGTCAGACGAAAAGAGGCTCGCCAGATCCCAGGTATCCCCCGCCGCCACGTCCTTCCGCACCGGCAGTGTCTTCACGGCTGTCTCGCTCATATTTGCTTTCTCTCGTGATGAACGCATTCTCGCCCAAACCGGCTCCGGGACGGTACGAGTTCCCTCGCCAAGGGCCGCGGCGGCCCTAACGCTCGGGATCCTCGCACCGATCCCGTCGCCTCACCCTGCTCATAAGGCCACGGGCTAGCGCCGTCGGTTCCTGAATACTGCAGAGCGAGGCGCCGGGCTGCCCGTGCCCCGGGAGCCGGCGTTGCTGACAAGCGTAGCCAGGATGGCGAAGCGCAGTCAGCATCGAGTGAGCGAAGGGCATGGATGCCCGAAGCGAACGTCCGGCGATGGGGCATGGGCAGCCCGGCGCCGGTTTGGGCGCGAAGACGCATTGTGCTCACAGCCTCCAGACGGCGCTGCCCCACGCGAGGCCGCCCCCGAAGCCGCACACGACGACCGTGCTTCCCGGCCCCACGCGTCCCGTCCGCCAGGCCTCGTCGAGCGCCAGCGGGATCGAGCCGCTGGAGGTGTTGCCGAAGCGGTCGAGGTTCATGAACACCTTCTGCGCAGGCAGTCCCAGCGACTCCCGCACGCCCTCGATGATCCGGGCGTTGGCCTGGTGGAGCACGAACAGATCCACGTGCTCGAGCAGCACGCCCGACCGTTCCACGATCGCCCGGATGTTCTCTTCCGCCAGCCGGATCGCCCACTTGAAGACGGCCCGGCCGTCCATCTGCATGAACTGCTCGCGCCGGGCGAAGCCTTCCGCGTTGGGGGGCTGCCTGGAGCCGCTCATCGGGCAGGCGAGCAGGCCGGCGCCGCGGCCATCGGAGCCGAGCGAGAAGGCGAGCAGCCCCTGTTCCCGGCCAGCCGGCTGCGGCTCCACGGGTTCGAGGAGCACCGCGCCGGCGCCGTCGCCGAAGAGGGGCCAGGTCTTGATGTCCTCGGGATCGACGACCCGCGAATTCGTGTCGGCGCCGATCACGAGCGTGAGCCGGCTCGTGCCGGCCGTCAGGAACTGCGAGGCGGTGACCAGCGCGTAGGCGAAGCCCGCGCAGGCGGCCGTCACGTCCATCGCCGGCGCATCGAGCCCGAGCTTTTCCTGCACGATGCAGGCGGCCGACGGGATGCACATGTCGGGCGTGAAGGTGCCCAGCACGAGCAGATCGACGTCGCCCGGCTGCACGCCGCCGTGCTCGAGCGCCGCCCGGCCGGCGGCGGCGGCGAGGTCACTCGTGGCCAGTTCCGGAGCAGCATGCCGCCGCTCGTGGATGCCCGAGCGGGCCACGATCCACTCCGGGTCGCAGCCCAGCCGGGCGAGATCGGCATTGGTGACCACCTGCGGCGGCACGTGGCTGCCGATGCCCGCCAGCCGAAAACCTACGGCGCGGCCGAACCGAGACGACCGCGGCGAGGTGAGGATGTCGGACATGCGGTGGCCACCGGCCTTACTTGGGCTCGTCCTTGGTCGCGGCGTCGGCGGCCTTCTTCTGGATCACGCCCGCCCGGTCGAGATGAATCTTCGCATACTCGGCGTCGGAAACGACGTAGTACCAGTCGGCGAACCGGTTGTTGAGGTCCCGCACCCGTTTGTGGGCCGCCTTTACCTTGCCGTCGTACTCTTCTTCCTTGCGGCGGTTCTCCCGCTCCACCCGCCGCCGCTCCTCGAGCGCCGCCTGAGCCTTGGCCTCGGCCTCGTCAGCCTCCTGCTGGCCCTCGACGTCGGCTTTCTTCTCGTCGTCCTTCTTCTCGCCCTCTTTCTTTTCGGCGTCGTCCTTCTTCTCCGCCCCTTCCGGCACCTCCGGCAGCGGATCGAGCTTCGGCTTCTCCAGAAGGGCCTCGTTGAATCGGGCCATCGCGAAGAGATACCGGCCCGTCGTGTCGCCGCCACTGCCGGCCTCGGGCTTGCCTTCGCCCTTCGCCTCTCCAGCCACGCTCGTGCTGTTGCCGAACCTCAGCAGGTATTCGACGCCATCCTTCATGCCCACGACGGTCTCGCCGTTGCTCGAGAGAATCTCACCCGTCTGAAATGGAAAGAAGCCCCGCTCGGCCAGCGAGGCGACGGCCTCGCGGTCGCCCGTGAACTTCTCCTCGGCCTTGAGATCGGCACTCAGTCCCGAGGGCTTGCGGGCCACGTCGATGATCTTGAGATCACCGAGCGCGTTGCGGAGGTCGTTGAGCTTCGACGCGGCGAGTTCCTCGTCGGCGGCGAGCTTTTCCTCGACAGGCTTCTTGTCCTTGCCGAAGCCCTCGAGCTTCACCAGCGACCACTTCGCGTCCTTGTCGTCGTAGGCGAGGTCGATCCGGCTCTTGCGATCCTGCGACACCATGATCCGGCCGCTCGCCTCGTCGATCCCGAACGTGGCGGTCGAATCGTCGATCAGCACGTTCCGCACGTCCCACGGCGAGAGCTTGAGCAGATCCTTCTCGATCCAGTCGTCGAACTTCGACGTGAACTTGGAGGTGTCGAGCTCCACCCGGTAGACGGGATCCTGCCCCGCCTTGCGGACGAACCGCAGGCTTCGCTCGCCCCCCTGCCCGCCGGCGGGACGCTTGTCTTCCTTGCCGATGATCAGCCGGGCGAGCCGGTTGCCCGAGGCGTCGCGAATCTCGACCATCTGCCCGACGCCAGTCATGCCCACCTTGATCTTCTCGGGATCGGGTTCGATCACGCCGTAGGTTTCATGGTCGCCCGGCGACGTGCTGACCACGTCGAGCACGGGTCGATCGACGAGCTCGGTGGCCGCGGCGGCCAGCTGGTCCTTGGCGTCGGCGGGATAGTTGTCGTGCGAGGGCAGCACCCAGACACCCCCCGACTGCACCACCTTGAACGGCTTGAGCGTGGCCAACTCGTCGTCGTAGGTGAGGATCTCGAGGCTCGCCGCCTTCGCCGCGTCGGAGAGTTCCGGAAACAGCACCCGCTGCGACTCCGGCTCCACCTTCGCCGGCCTGAACCGCGGCTGGACGAGCCAGCCCCCGACCAGCAAGGCCGCGCCCACCGCCAGGAACGTCGCCGTTCGCCGCGTTGCCGGCGAGAGGCCGCCCGAGGATTCGCCCGTCGTGTCGTGTGTGCTCGTCATGTTCTGTCTCCCGCTCACCTGAGTCTCGATGTCGCCACGCCCTCGCGCTCCTGCGCGCGGCGCTTGAAGAAGACGAAGAATGCCAGCACGAGCGGCAGGATCGGCGGCAGGAGCACGGCCAGCCACTTCTGGCGGTCCTGCTCGCGACGAATCTGAGCCTCGAGCTTCCGCTCCACCGCATCGACCTCGGCATCCCGTTTCCGCTTCATCTGTTCGATCTTGGTGTCGAGCCGCCGCTGGGCGAGCCGCTGTCGGCTGGCCAGCTGCTGGATCGCCTGCATGGCCGCCTGGGGATTGGCATCGCCCTGCGCCTCCATGTCGCGAATCTTCTTCTCGAACTCGCCGACCTCATTCTGCATGCCGTCGTTGGCCTCCCGCTCGGCCTGGTCGAACTCGGCGATGAACGCAGCCCGCTGCCGGTCGGCGTCCTCGCGGGCCGCGGCCACGGCGTCCTCGATCCGCTCCAGGGTGCGGTGCT
>JBILVW010000143.1:0-7081 GCA_044370205.1 Pirellulales bacterium
CCGACGACCATGTGTCATCGGTATCACGCGAAGCGGAAAGCTCACTTACTTGTCTGCTGCAGCCGGTAGCAGGCTGCGGATTTCGGCTTCGACGTCGGCGTAGGTGAATGGCCGGCCGAGCCGTTGTGAGGCGTCTTCGTCGTCGAACCGGCGGGCGAGCGTGCCGTCGGGCTTGTAGACGTAGACGGCCGGGATGCTCACGAGGTCGAGCTTTTTGTAGAGCGAATCGGTTTCTTCACGGTTGAGCATGTTGGTGACGTCGCCGGCGCCGACCTGCTCGAGGAAGGCCTGCACCGGCGGCAGCACCTCCTCCGGCGTGCCGATGCCCTCGTATTCGAAGGCGAGCGAGAGGCAGGCGACCTGGTCGCGGTACTTCGCGGCCAGCGCTACGAGCCCGGGAAACTCCTTGACGCACGGTGGGCACGAGGTGCTCCAGCAGTCGAGCACCACGATGCGGCCCCGTCGCGCCTCCACGACCTGCATGAGCCCGGCGTGGTCCACGAGCGTCACCTCGACGGGGCGTTTTGCTGGCGTGGCCGCGGCCGCTCTCGCGGATGCTGCGGGGGCGGGGGGTGTCGAGGAGGGTGCCGAGCAGCCTGCCGCCGCCATCGCGAGGCCGCCTGCGATCAGGCACAATGCACGCCACCTACCGATGCCGCGATTCGAGCACATCAGGCACAAGCCTCCCGAAAGTCTGCCGGCGCCGCGCGAGCTTGTCGTCGCCTGTGCGGCGATGCGCAGCCACGTGAACCTGTCGCACATCGTACGGACCTGCGGCTGTTTCGGCATCCGGCGGGTGATCGCCTGCGGTGCCGCCCGGCTCCACGAGCGGATCGCCCGCGACGGCGCCGACTCGGTGGTGCTCGACGTGCACCGCAGCCTCGCCCCGGTGCTCGATCGGCTGAAGGCCGAGGGCTACCAGCTCGTGGGCCTCGAGCAGACGACCAACTCCGAGCGACTGTTTTCATTCCGGTTCGAGCCGCGGACGGTGCTCGTGATCGGCAATGAGCGGACGGGACTCGAGCCCGAGGAGCTCGCTCGGCTCGACCGCGTGGCCGAGATTCCGATGGCGGGCATGCCGCACAGCCTCAACGCGGCCACGTCGACGGCGATCGCCGTCTATGAATATTGCCGTCAGCATCCCGGTGCGGATGCTTGTTCATGACGCTCGTGATCGGCACCGACGAGGCGGGCTACGGGCCGAATCTCGGGCCGCTCGTCGTGGCGGCCACGGCGTGGCACGTGGAGGCACCGCCGGAGGAGGTCGAACGGACGATCCAGGCGGCCGTGGCCGAGGGGGCCGCGGATCGTCTGTGGGGCGATTCAAAACAGATCTACCGCGGCGGCGGAGGGCTGGCGGCGCTCGAGCGGGGGGCGCTGGCGGGCATTGCGCTCGCGACCGGCCGTCTGCCGTGCTGCTGGGATGAATTGTCACTGTTGGTCGGCTGCCACGACGCCGAACGCTCGCCCGAGCACGAGTTGCTCGTCAGCCTCAGGATGCCAGTCGAGCCGAGAGCCGGCGAGTGCCAGCTCGATGATCTCGCCGCCAGGCTCGCCGGCCGGGGCATCAGGCTCGCGGCGGTGCGGGTGCGGGTCGTGTCGCCGGGAGCTTTCAATCGGCTGCTCGATGCAGGCCTCAATAAGTCCGATCTCCTTTCGCAGGCGACGCTCGACCTCGCCGCGGGGCTCACGGGCGATGCCGGACCGACGGTCGTCTGGTGCGACCGGCATGGTGGCCGCAAGCGGTATGCCCCGCTCGTGGCCCGACATTTCTCGGCGCCGCTCGTGCAGGCGGTCGAGGAGACGGCGGAGCGATCGGCCTATGCGATCCCGGCGCGGGGTCTGCGGATCGAGTTCAGCGTGGGGGGTGAAGCCCGCACGCCTGTGGCACTCGCGAGTATGACGGCGAAGTACGTCCGCGAACTGGCGATGCTGGCGTTCAACGAACACTGGAGGCGGCTTGCGCCCGGCGTCGCGCCGACGGCCGGTTATCCGGTCGATGCCGGCCGTTGGCGGCGCGAGGCGGGCAGCGCCGTGGAGCGGGCGGGCGTTCCCTGGGATATGGTGTGGCGGCGGGCCTGATCCTTGCCCCGCCTCGCCTTGGCCTACACAATCGTCGCCAGTCATGCCCACGACACACCTCTACATCATCCGTCACGCCGTCGCCGAGGACGTTTCCGAAGCGGGCGACGATGCTTCCCGCCGGCTCACCAAGAAGGGACGCAAGGCGTTCGTGCGGCTGGTGCGCCGGCTGGGCGACGCGGGCATGGAGGTCGATCTGATCGCCACGAGCCCGCTGGTGCGCACCCGTGAGACGGCCGCCGCGCTCGCCGAGGAAATCGGTGGAAACCCACCGGTCGAGGTCGTCGAGGCCCTCGCCCCGGGATCGGATTGGCGGGCGGTCGCGGAATGGACCGCCGGCCAGGATGCCGAGCGAGTCGCGTGGGTGGGCCACGCCCCGTGCGTGGGCCACCTCGTCGCTCGGGCCATCGGTGACGGGGCCGCCGCCATTCGCATGGAAAAAGGGGCCGTGGCATCGATCCGGCTGAACGGCCCAATCGGCCTGGGTGGTGAACTCGAGTGGCTGGCGACGCCCGACATGGCCGACTGACCGCTGCCGGTGGCGGGCAGGCTCCACCCCCTGACCGCATGCGTCTACAATATCGCTGTTTGAAATCCTGACGGCTGCGGTTCAGTCGCAGTTTTTCCATCTCGGAGTCGAGTCATGTCTGCGACGCCCGTTCGCCTTCTGAATGCCATGCGTGAGTCTCCTGTCGGTCTCGTCGCTTGCCTTCTGGTGGTCGTGAGTCTCGGTTGTGCTCCGGCCGGCAGCCCGCCGGCGGGCAACGTGGTGGAAACGATCGAGGTGATTTCGACGGAGCCGCCGAAGCCTGCGAATCCCGATGTGGCCGCCACGGCGACCGCGGTGAAGAAGGCGCTCGACGAGACGAAGGAAGCCATTGCCGATGCCGACAGGCGGATCGAAGAGGCTGCGGAGTCGCTCGAAGGCAAGGCAGCGATTGCCACACCCGAGCAGGCTCCCACCCTGCCGACGGCTGTCGCCGAAGCCGAATCGAAGCCGGCGGAAAAACAGGCGTCGGCCCGTGAGCGGGTCATGCTCGGCGATCCTGGGGTCACGGCGGGCGTGCCAGCCAAGGGCCCGGGCGGGCCGATCACGCTGCCCGAGATCGAAGCCTGGCTGGATGATCCGCGGAACTTCGTCGAGCTCGAGCCGGTCCTGCCGCTCGGCCTCTCGCAGGGCGCCGCGCAGATTACGGGCCTCGACAAGAACCCGCTCACCCGGGCCAAGATCGAGCTCGGTCGTCAGCTCTATTTCGACCCGCGGCTCTCGGCCGACTCGACCGTCAGCTGCGCCAGCTGCCACAACCCCGCCGAGGGCTACTCGGCCCACACGACGACCGGCGTCGGCATCCGCGGTCAGAAGGGGGGCCGCAACTCGCCCGTTTCGTTCAACCGCATTCTCTCGGGCCCCCAGTTCTGGGATGGCCGGGCCGATTCGCTCGAGGACCAGGCCGTGGGCCCGATCCAGAATCCGATCGAGATGGGATTCACCCACGAGGGCGTGGTGAAGCGGCTCGGCGAGATTCCTGTCTACAAAAAGCAGTTCGAGAAGATCTTCGGTGAGCTGACGATCGACCGCGTGGGCCAGGCGATCGCCGCCTTCGAGCGGGTGCTCGTCACGGCCCCGTCGCCGTACGACTACGGCGAGCAACTGCGGGCGTTTGCCGGTCTCGATCAGGACGACATCGCCGACGACCCCGAGCTCGCCGTCAAATACAAGGCCGCGAAGGAGGCTGCCGAAGCCCATCCGATGAGCGAGTCGGCCAAGCGCGGCCGCGACATCTTCTTCACGGAGAAGGGCAACTGTACCGCCTGCCACGTGGGCGCGAACCTCGCCGATGAGAAGTATCACAACATCGGCATCGGCATGGACAAGGAGAGCCCCGACCTCGGCAGGTTCGTCGTCACGAAGGAGGAGAAGGACAGCGGCGCTTTCAAAACCCCGACCGTCCGCAACGTCGCCCTCACCGCTCCCTACATGCACGACGGCTCCGTCGCCACGCTGGAAGAGGTCGTGGAGTGGTACGACAAGGGGGGCCATCCGAATCCGCACCTGAGCGACAAGATCCGGCCACTCAAGCTCACCGCGGAAGAGAAGGCCGACCTCGTCGAATTCATGAAGGCCTGCACCGGCCCCACGCCGACCGTCGAAACCAGCCGCCTGCCTGCCGATGCCGAGTAGCCTCCTGCCGCTCTCGGCAGCCACGTTTCCGCTCTATGCCGGCGTCGATCTCGGCGGCACGAACATCAAGGCGGCGCTCGTCGATGACGAGGGCCGCACGGTCGCCTTCCACACCGAGCCGACGCACGCCTCCCGCGGTCCGGAGGATGCCGCTGCCCGGATGGGGCGGGCCGTGCACACGCTGGCCGCCGCCGCCGGCATCGCCACCGCCGACGTCGCCGCCGTGGGCCTCGGGTCACCTGGGCCGCTCGACATTCCGGCGGGCACGATCGTGCGGGCCGGCAATCTCCCTGGCTGGGACGGGTTTCCTTTGCGGGATCGGGTGGCCGGCCACTGCGGCCGGCCCGTGACGTTCGCCAACGACGCCAATGCCGCTGCTTACGGGGAGTTCTGGGTCGGCTCCGGCCGGGAGAATACGAGCCTCGTGATGCTCACGCTCGGCACCGGCGTCGGGGGCGGGATCATCATCGGCGACGTGAACGTCGAAGGCGCCCACAGCCACGGCTCGGAGTGCGGCCATATCCTCGTCGATCCGGCCGCGACCGCCAGGGTCTGCCCGTGCGGCCAGCCGGGGCACCTCGAGGCCTATTCGAGCGCCACCGCCCTCGTGCGGCAGGCCGACGAGGCGATCCGCAGCGGCATCTCGGGCTCGCTCGCCCGGGCGGTGGCCGCCGGCGAGCCGCTCACGCCGATCCTCATCGGCCGTGAATGCGCCGCGGGGGACCCGCTGGCCACGCAGCTCATCGCCGAGGCCGCCCGCTGGCTCGGCATCGGGATCGTGACCCTCATGCACGCCATCGACCCGGAGGCCGTGATCATCGGCGGCGCCATGACGTTCGGCGGCGAATCCGACCCCGTCGGACGCCGGTTTATCGAGGGGGTGCGGGCCGAGGTGCGGTCGCGGACGTTCCCGCTCCTGGCCGAGAAAACCTCGATCCGCTATGCGAGCCTCGGTGGCGACGCCGGCTCGATCGGCGCCGCCGGCCTCGCGCGGCTCACGGATCGCGGGTAAGATTCGTCCATGCCAATCGACTGCAAGCACATCCGCAATTTCTCGATCATCGCCCACATCGACCACGGCAAGAGCACGCTCGCCGACCGGCTGCTCGAGCGCACCGGCACGGTGGACAAGCGGCAGCTCAAGGACCAGATGCTCGACGACATGGAGCTCGAGCGGCAGCGGGGCATCACGATCAAGGCCCGGGCCGTGCGGATGGAATGCCGCCACAAGGGCGAGCTCTACGAACTGAACCTCATCGACACGCCCGGCCACGTCGACTTCCACTACGAGGTTTCCCGCAGCCTCGCCTGCTGCGAGGGGGCCGTGCTGCTCGTCGATGCCTTCCAGGGGGTCGAGGCCCAGACCGTGGCCAACGCCTATGCCGCCATCAACCTGAACCTCGCCATCGTGCCGGTGATCAACAAGGTCGATCTCGTCCACGCCCGCGTCGACGAGGTGCTGCTGGAGATGGAGCAGAGCCTCGCGATCGATCCGACGGAGGTGATCCGGGCCAGCGCCAAGACGGGCATCGGCATCGACGACCTCCTGGCGGCGATCGTGGAGCGGATTCCGCCGCCGCAGGGCGATCCGCAGGCCACCCTGCGGGCCATGATCTTCGACAGCCACTACGACGCCTACCGCGGCGCGATCACCTACGTGCGGCTCCTCGACGGCACGATCAAGAAGGGTCAGAAGATCCGCTTCCTGCGGACGGGCGTGACCCACGACGTGCTCGAGCTCGGCCAGTTCGTACCGCAGCGGCGGGCCTGCGACGAGCTCGTGGCCGGCCAAGTGGGCTATCTCGTCTGCAACATCAAGGACGTGAAGCAGGTCCACATCGGCGACACGGTCACGATCCCCGGCGATCACGCCGCACCGGCGCTGGCGGGCTACAAGCCACCGCAGCGGATGGTCTATTGCGGCCTCTACCCCAGCGAAGGAGAGAATTTCGAGGAACTGCGGGATTCGCTCGAAAAGCTCGCGATCAACGATCCGTCGTTCGAATACCAGCCCGAAAGCTCCGAGGCCCTCGGCTTCGGGTTCCGCTGCGGGTTCCTCGGCCTGCTCCACATGGAGATCATCCAGCAGCGGCTGGAGCAGGAGGCCGACCTCGACCTCGTGCAGACGGCACCGAACGTCACCTACCAGATCTTCAAGACCACGGGCGAGACGATCGAGATCACCAACCCGCAGGACGTGCCTGACACGGGACAGATCGAGGAGTTCCGCCAGCCGATCGTGCGGACGAACTTCCTCACCCCGGTCGAGCACATCGGCCCGATCATGCAGCTGTGCACCGATCGGCGGGGCACGTATCTCAAGACGGAATACCTCTCCCCCACTCGTGCCATGCTCACCTTCGACCTGCCCCTGGCCGAGGTGATCTACGACATGCACGACAAGCTCAAGAGCGTGACCCGGGGCTACGGCACGATGGACTACGAGCTCATCGGCTACTTCCCCGCCGACCTCGTGCGGCTCGATATCCTCGTCGGCGGCAAGCAGGTCGATGCCCTCTCGATCATCTGCGACCGCCGCGACGCCGACCGCCGCGGCCGGGCGATCGTGAAGAAGCTCCGCGGCGAGATCGACCGCCACATGTTCGAGATCGCCCTGCAGGCCGCGATCGGCACGAAGGTGATCGCCCGCGAGACGATCTCGGCGATGCGGAAGAACGTCACCGCCAAGTGCTACGGCGGCGACATCTCCCGCAAGAAGAAGCTGTGGGCGAAGCAGAAGGAGGGCAAGAAGCGGATGAAGAGCATCGGCTCCGTCGATATTCCGCAGAAGGCCTTCATGGCGGTGCTCGACACCGG
>JBILVW010000007.1:0-23275 GCA_044370205.1 Pirellulales bacterium
GCCGGTGTTCAGCGAGGGCGCGACCTTCCGGAGGAGGTGCGTCGTGCCCGAGGCCGGATCGCTTCTCTCAGCCCTGCGGCCGCGTCATATGCGACGGAGGCGGTCGATATCCTGCTCGACCTCGCCCACGCCGTTGGCACGAGCGACATGCACCTGCAGCCCACACGAACCGGCCTGGACGTGCGGTTTCGGTCCGATGGTGTGCTCCAGCCCGTGAGCGTTATTCCGGAGGGCGGCACCTCCTCCGTGACCGCCCGGCTCAAGGTGCTCGCCGACCTCTTGACCTACAAGAACGACATCCCGCAGGAGGGCCGCATCGAGAAGCCGCGGCATGGGCGGGAGATCCGCGTGAGCACGTTCCCGACCATGTACGGGGAACGGGCCGTGCTGCGGTTCTTCGGCCACGACCGTGAATTCACGACCCTCGAAGAACTCGGCAATCCTCCGCAGGTGACGGCCCGAATACGGGATGCCTTGGTGGAGACCAGTGGTGCCATGCTGATCACTGGCCCGGCGGGAAGTGGGAAATCCACCACCCTCTACGCCTGCTTGCGGCATCTCGTCACCTCCACGAAGGGGGCGAGGAGCATCGTTTCCATCGAGGATCCGATCGAGGTGCCGGTGGAGGGCGTGGCCCAGAGCCAGGTCGATCTCGCCTCCGGATTCGACCTGAAGACCGGCCTCCGGTCATTGATGCGGCAGGATCCGGAAGTGATCATGGTCGGCGAGATTCGCGACCGTGACACGGCCGAATTCGCCATCCAGGCCTCCCTCACCGGCCAGTTGCTCCTCGCCACCTTCCATTCCGACACGGCCGCCAGCGCGATCACGCGACTGATCGAGATGGGCATCGAGCCGTTTCTCGTCCGCAGCGGGCTGATCACGGTGGTCACGCAGCGGCTGTTGCGCACACTGTGTAGCCACTGCAGCCGCGATTCCGCCGACCCGGCCGAACTCTGCGGCATCGACACGGATCGTGCTCGCGTGCCGGTGGGCTGTGACCAGTGTCATGGAACCGGCTATCGCGGTCGGGCGATGATCAGCGAGTTCCTCGACGTCCGCGGCGACCAGATCGGCAAGGCGATCCTTCGCAAGGCGGACAGCCGCGAGCTGTATCGGATCGCGATCGACAACGGGATGATGCCGTTGTTCATGCAGGCGCGATCGCTGATCCGTGAAGGCCGCACGAGCCCCGCCGAAGTTTGGCGGGTGCTCGGCACGGCGGTACAAGCCTGAAAAACGTTTCATGGGCGGCGCAAAAGCCGCCCTCACTTCACGTCGATCAGCTCGACGAGGAAGTGGAGCGTGGCGTTCGGGGGAATCGGGCCGCCGGGGGTGCCGCGGGGGCCGTAGCCGAGATCACTCGGGATCAACAGCTCGATCATGCCCCCGCTGCCGACGAGCTGCATCCCCTCGGTCCAGCCGGGGATCACCTGGTTGAGCGGAAACTCGATCGGCTCCCGCCGCTCGTACGAGCTGTCGAACACCTTCCCGCTGTCGAGCCAGCCGTGGTAGTTCACCTTCACGGTATTGGAGGCCTTGGGGGCGGCACCAGCTCCCTTGCGGAGCACGCGGTACTGCAGGCCCGAGGCGGTCTTGGTGAAGGCCTTGGGGGCATCGGCATCGACCTTGCCGGCGCCGGCGGGGAGGGCGGGGTGGGGAACGTCTTGGGCCACGGCAGTCTCCATTGCAAAGAGGCAGAGGGCGGTCAGAAGAGCGGCAGCGAACGAACGCATGGGGTTGCTCCGGTGAAAGTGGACGTTAGAGCATACCGGTTGCGGGCGAATCCGGTCACCTCGGGCGGATGAGCCGGCTCGGCCGTTCCAGTAACCACACCGCCCACCGTGGGCACGTGCTCGCCGCCGGCGGATTTTGACGACGCGTGCCCGATGGATGTGGTGCGCCAACTCTGGCAGTCAAAATTCACCGGACGGCTGCGCGCGACCCACGGTGGGCTCCCGGCTTGTCAGCAACGCCGGCGAAAGGGCACGGGCAACCCCGAGCCTCAGTCAACTGGGAGCGTTCATCAGGTCTTCGATCTCGTCGGCCTCGATCGGCACGTGGGAGCAGAGGTCGATCGGGCCGGATTCGGTGATCAGGATGTCGTTTTCGAGGCGGACGGCGAGGCCCTCGTCCGGGATGTAGATGCCCGGCTCGACGGTGACCACCCAGCCAGGCTCGAGGGGGCCGTCGAACGGGGCGAGGTCGTGCACGCCGAGGCCGAGGGAATGGCCGAGGCCGTGCATGAAGTATTTCCGGCAGGCGGGTTCCTCGGGCGTGTCCTTGGCCGCCTCCTCGACCGTGATCAGGCCGAGCCTCAGGAGCTCCTCTGCCATCTCCACCTGGGCGGCCCGCTTCCAGGCACGGAGCGTCGTGCCCACCGTCGCCCGCGCCACCGACGATTTGAAGACCCGCAGCACGGCGTCGTACACGGCTCGCTGTCGCGGCGTGAACCGGCCGCTCACGGGATAGGTTCGCGTCAGGTCGGCGCAGTAGTTGGCGTACGAGGCGCCGACATCCACGAGCACGAGCTCGCCGACGCGGCACTTGGCCATGTTGTCGAGGTAGTGCAGCACACAGGCGTTCTTGCCGCTGCCGATGATCGGCTCGTAGGCCATGCGGCCCCGTCTGCGGGTGAACTCGCAGGCCAGCTCCGCTTCCAGTTCGTATTCGGCCACGCCCGGCTTCAGGGCGGCGAGCAGCCGCCGCAGGCCTGCGTCGGTGATGTCGATCGCCTGTCGGATGAGTTCGATTTCGGCCTCGTCCTTCACCACCCGCAGCCGGCGCAGCAGGGGCGCGAGCCGCTCGAAGCGGTGGAGCGGATATTTCTCCTTGAGCTGCCGGGCCAGCCGCAGGTCGCGGGGCTCGACCTCGATCACGGCCCGATCGTGCTCGTTGGAATTGACGAACACCTGCTCGCACTGGCAGAGCAGCCCGTGCAGTACGGCCGGCAGCTCGGACAGCCAGCGGACCCGCTCGACGCCCGAGATGCTCGTCGCCTTCTCCTTGGTGAGCTTGTCTCCCTCCCAGGTCGCGAGGTGGTCGCTCGGCTGGCGGATGAAGAGCATCTCGCGGTGGGCCGGATCGATCGCCTGCGGCGCGAGCACCAGCACGCTTTCCTCCTGCTCGATGCCGCTGAGCCAGAAGAGGTCGCTCGCCGGGTGGAGCCGCAGCGTGCCGTCGCCCGTCGTCGGCAGGACATCGGCCGCATGGACGATGGCGACGCTGTTCGGGGGCAAGAGCGCCGTGAGCCGGCGACGGTGGGCGATGAAGAGCGCGGAGTCGATCGGGGCGTGTCGCATGAACGGGATTCTAGCCTCGAACGGGCGGAACGCGACGATTCGCGCCGGCTCGGGCCTGCACATGCCCTCTCGGCGGACGTTCGCTCCGGACATCCTGTCCTTCGCTCACTGCATGTCCGCTTCGCTTCGGCATCCTGCCTGCGCTCGCTTCCATAGCCCGCGAGAGGGCATGTGCAGGCCCGAGCCTCCGTCCAGCTCGAAGCACCGCTGGTGAGCGGGCACGGGCAGTCCGTCAACACCCGACCCGGACTGGAGAGGATTCATATCCTTATGGTCAGTTGAAAAACCAGATCATGCGCTGACCCAGGAAGCCCGGAGCGGAAGCGACGGGATATGTATGACTGGAATCTTCAAGGCTCAATACGAAACCCTGTGGCAGAGTCAAGAAACAGGATTCCCTCGATGCAAGAAATTCTGATCGGTGGTGAGTGGCGGCCGGCCACGGTGGGCGACACGTTTCGGGCGGTCGAGCCGGTGACGGGCTGGGAGCGAGACGAGATCTGGCCGGTGAGCGACTGGGCCGACGTCGATCGAGCACTCGACGCGGCGGTCGAGGCGGCGGAGGACCTGCGGCGGCTGCCCGATGCGGCGAGGGGAGACTTTCTCGAAGCGTATGCCGTGCGGCTGGAGAGTAACCGCGACGAGCTCGTGGCCGTCGCCCATGCCGAGACCGGCCTCGCGATTGCGCCGCGGCTGCGGGACGTGGAGGTTCCCCGGATGCTCGACCAGTTGCGGCAGGCGGCGGCCGCGGCCCGTGAGGGCACTTGGCGGATGCCGATGCTCGACACGACTCGCAACATCCGCTCGGCCGCCTTCGGCCTCGGCCCCGTCGTCGTCTTTCCGCCGGCAAATTTCCCCCTGGCCTATGGGGCCGTCACCGGCGGCGACTTTGCCGCTGCGATCGCCGGTGGCAATCCCGTGATCGCCAAGGCGCATCCAGGCTGCCCCGGTGTGTCGGCGGTCGCAGCCCGTGAGGCCCTGTCGGCGGTGGAGGAGACAGGGCTGCCTGCAGCGACCGTCCAACTGCTGCACGGCCTGTCGATGGCCGATGGGCTGCGGCTCGTCGCCGATGCGCGGGTCGGGGCGACCGGTTTCACCGGCAGCGAACAGGCTGGGCGTGCGCTCTTCACCGCAGCGAGCACTGCCGGCCGGGTGATCTGGGTGGAGATGGGGAGCATCAATCCTGTCGTGCTGCTCCCCGGCGCCTTGGCCGAGCGGGGGGAGGCGATCGCAGGCGAACTCGTCGAGAGCGTGACCGGCTCGGCCGGCCAATTCTGCACGAAGCCGGGCCTCGTGTTTTTCGTTGCCGATGCGGCGGGCCAGGCATTCGCCGGAGAGGTGGCGAAGCGGATGGCGGCGATCGGGCCGCAGGTGCTGCTCGGCCCCGGTGGCAGGGCCCGGCTGGATATGGCGGTCGAGACGCTCGTCGCCGCCGGTGCCCGGCTGGCCGTGGCTGGAGGCGGCGACGATGCGCAAGCACCATGCAGTCGGGCTCCGACGCTCCTCGAGATCGATGCGGCCACGTTGCTTGCCCGGCCCGACTCGTTTCTCGTCGAAGCCTTCGGGAACGCGACGCTGCTCGTGCGGTCCGCCGACGTCGCGGAGCTCACCCGCGCGGTCGCAGAGGCCCGGGGCTCACTCGGGGCGAGTCTCTATCGAGCTACCGACGGCCGCGATGACGCCCAGTGGACCGCCGTCGCGCCGCTGCTGGTCGCGCGATCTGGCCGGGTCATCGAAAACCGCATGCCGACGGGCCTCGCCGTGACGCCGCCGATGCAGCACGGCGGCCCCTGGCCGTCGGCAGCGCCGCCGTTCTTCTCGGCGGTCGGCCTGCCATTCTCGATTCTCAGGTTCGCACGCCGCATCTGCTTCGATGGCTGGAGCGAGCCGCGACTGCCCGAGTGCCTCCGCGACGCCCCGCCACCGGGCCGGCCGTGGCGGTTCATCGACCACGAATGGGTCAGGCGGTGAATGCCACCGCGAGCCGCCGCAGGGCTTCCTCGAGCCGGTCGGTGGGGCAGGCGTTGTTGAGCCGAATGAAACCCGGTGTGCCGAACTCGCGGCCGTCGGACGGACCGAGGCCGGCCGCCTCGCAGGCCGCCTGCGGATCGGCGGCGCCCGTCCGCCGGCAGTCGATCCACGACAGATACGTCGCCTGCGCCGGCACGCACGAGAGCCCCGGAATCTTCGCGACCGCCGCCGAGACGAGGTCACGATGCCGCCGCAGCAGGTCGAGCAGCTGCCGCCGCCAGGGATCGCCGTGCCGCCAGGCCGCCTCCGCCGCCGTGTAGCCGAGCGGATTGATCATCGGCACGAGGCCGCCCCCCGCCGGTCGCCAGCGGGCCTTCATGCCGGCGTCGGGCAGGATCGCCGCGGCACAGGCGAGGCCGGCGAGGTTCCAGGTCTTCGACGGTGCCGTGAGCGTGACCGCCTTACGGGCTGCCGGATGGTCGAGGCTCGCGAACGGCACGTGGCCGAGCGCTTCGTCGAGCACGAGATCCGACCAGATCTCGTCGCTCACCACCGTAAGGCCGTGCCGCTCGGCGAGATCGGCGATCCGTATGAGCTCGCTTCGCGAGAAGACCGTGCCGGTGGGGTTGTGCGGATGACAGAGCCAGAAGAGCTTTGCCTGGGTCGCGGCCCGCTCGAGGGCGTCCCAGTCGATCGACCAGCGGTCGGGCTCCTGGAGCAGTGGCACCGGGATGCAGCGGCGGCCGGCCCGCGCCGGCAGCGTGAGGAACGGCGGGTAGACCGGCGTGAACGTGATGATGCCGTCGCCTGCGCCGGCGAGCAGCCGGGCCGAGAGCGCGAGGCCCGTGACGACGCCCGGCGTGCCCACGACGCGGGCCGGATCGATCGTCCAGCCGTGGAGAGACTCGAGGTGCGCGGCCAGCGACGGAGCGAAGCCCGGCGTGTCGTGCGTGTAGCCGAAGACGCCGTGGTTCACCCGGGCCCGGATCGCCTCGAGCACGACCTCCGGGGCCGCGAAGTCCATGTCGGCCACCCAGAGTGGCAGGATGTCGCGGCCCTGCCAGCGATCCCACTTCTCTGAGCCGGTACCACGGCGATCAGGGCAGGTCGCAAAGGGGTCGGTGGATGAAACGCTCACCTGCGGCCTGCCTCCCCGGCGGGCGAAATCTAGAGTCCGCGATTCTCGAGGAAGTTGAGCAGGTCGGCGACGCGGTTGGAGTAGCCCCACTCGTTGTCGTACCAGCTCACTACCTTCACGAAGTTGCCCAGGCCAATTGTGTCGACGGCCGAGAAGATCGAGCTGTGCGGATCGCCCTTCAAGTCGGTCGAGACGAGCTCCTTTTCGGTGTACCGCAGGATGCCCTTGAGCGGGCCCTCGGCGGCCTTCTTCATGGCGGCGTTGATGTCGGCCGGCGAGGCCTCCTTGCCCAGGATGGCGGTGAAGTCGACCACGCTCACCGTCGGCGTCGGCACGCGGAAGGCCATGCCGGTGAACTTGCCCTGGAGGGCCGGGATCACGAGGCCCACCGCCCTCGCGGCGCCCGTGCTCGAGGGCACGATGTTGAGGGCGGCGGCGCGGGCGTCGCGAAGGTCCTTCGCCGCCGTGTCGACCGTCTTCTGCGAGTTGGTGTAGGCGTGCACCGTGGTGAGCAGGCCGCGGTCGATGCCCCAGGTCTCGTGGAGCACCTTGGCGACCGGCGCCAGGCCGTTGGTCGTGCAGGAAGCGTTGGAGATCACGTGGTGCTTCTTGGGATCGTACATCTCGTTGTTGACGCCCAGCACGATCGTCAGGTCTTCGTTCTTGGCCGGGGCCGAGATCACGACCTTCTTCACGCTGTCCCGCTTGTGGGCGACGGCCTTCGTGGCGTCGGTGAAGAAGCCGGTGCTCTCCACCACGATCTGCACGTCTTGCGTACCCCACGGAATCGACCCGGGATCCTTCTCGGCGAAGACCTTGATCTTCTGGCCGTCGACGATCAGGTCGTTGCCCTCGTAAGCGACCTTTCCCTTGAAGGGGCCGTAGTTCGAGTCGAACTCGAGCAGGTGGGCGTTGGTCTTCGCGTCGGTCAGGTCGTTGAGGGCGACGACCTGCACGTCGCCATTGAGGCCGTACTTCTCGTAGATGGCGCGGAAGGTGAGGCGGCCGATGCGACCGAAGCCGTTGATGCCGACGCGAATGGACACGGCGAATCTCCTAAGGGCGGAACTGTTAAGGGCGGAACCGGGGCGGGACGTCGAGGATGGGAACCCACGGCTGCAGCGTGTCGGCCGCTGCCGTGCGAGCGGGCGAAATATACACCTCCCCTCGGCGCCCCTCAATCGGCCTGCGGAAACGGCCTGCCACGCCCGCTGCGCGGTAGGATGCCCGCACCGCCATGCCCCCCGCCGTCATTGAACTCGAGCAGGTCCGCAAGTCGTTCGCCATGCCCGGCGGCGAGCGGACCGACGTGCTCGACATTCCCGGATTCATCCTCGCCGAGGGGGAGGAGTGCGCCCTCGAGGGTCAGAGCGGTTCTGGAAAGTCGACGCTGCTCCACGTGATCTCCGGCATCCTCCGGCCCGACTCGGGGCGCGTGGTGATCGCCGGCCACGACATCACCCGGCTCCCCGAGGCCCGCCGCGACCGCGTCCGTGCCGACACCCTCGGCCTCGTGTTCCAGCAGTTCAACCTCCTGCCTGGCTTCACGGCCCTCGAAAACGTCCTCGTCGCCATGTCGTTCGGCTCGGCCAAGCCCGACCGCTGGCGGGCGGCCGACCTGCTCGCGGCCGTCGGGCTCTCGCACCGGCTTCACCACAAGCCGGCCGAACTCTCGATCGGCCAGCAGCAGCGGGTGGCCGTGGCGCGGGCTCTCGCCAATCGGCCGCGGGCCATCCTCGCCGACGAACCCACCGCGAGCGTCGACTCGGCCCATCAGCAGCAGGTGATCGACCTCCTGCGGAACACCTGCGTCGAGCAGGGCGTGGCACTCCTCGTGGTGACGCATGCGCCGGAGGTGGCCCGCCAGTTCCCCCGGCGGCTGCGGCTCGAAGACTTCAACCGCGCGGCGGTGCGTGCATGAGCGTTCTCGGTCGTGCTGCCGTCGACTCGCACGCCACGCCGCAGACGGCAAAAGTCTCCTCGCGGGGGAGCTCACTCCTTTCACGACCTACGGCGGCTCCGGCCCCAGAAGGTCGTGATCTCCCATGCTCGTCGAGCTTTCGCCGATCTGCGGCTTCCCGTTTCGGCAAGGGAGGGCAGACCAAGTGACGCTCTTCGGCATCGCGTGGCGGAATATCCGGCAGCGGCTGCTCACGAGCGGCCTCACGGCGCTGTCCCTGGCGCTCGGCGTCGCGCTCGTGGTGGCCACGCTCGTGACGGCGGGGATCGTCAAGCAGGCGTTCAATTCGGGCGCGGGGCTCGGCTACAACATGATCGTGGGGGCGAAGGGGAGCCCGCTGCAACTGGTCTTGAACAGCGTGTATCTCATCAGCCGTCCGATCGAGAACATCTCGTGGGAGTTCTACGAGCAGTTTCTGCCGGCCGACCGTCGCCGCGACGGGCAGGCAGGCACCTTCGCCGGCAGCGTGAAGACGGCCGTGCCGATCTGCATGGGGGATTACTTTCGGGGGTATCGCGTCGTGGGCACGAATGCCGCCTCCTTCGATACGCTCGCGTTCGGCAACGGCCAGCCGTTCGTCTTCGCCGAGGGAAAAAACTTCCGTGACGACGACTTTTTCGGCGGCGTGCTCGGTGCCGAGGTGGCCCGCACGCTCGGTCTGAAGGCGGGCGACGCCTTCTCGCCCACCCACGGCGCCGATGACGGGCTGGTGCACGATCCCTTCGTCGTCCGCGGCGTGCTCGCCCGCACCGACACGCCCGTCGACCGCGGCGTGTACGTCAACATGGAAGGGTTTTATCTCCAGGAGGGGCATGCGAAGCCCGTCGAGGGGGCCGAGCCGCCGCCGAAGCCAAACACGGGCGACACGGCGAGTGGCAACCCGGAGCCGCTGCCGCCGGAGCAGCGCGAGGTGACGGCGATCCTCATCGAGACGGCGTCGCTGCCCGGGCTTCCGCCGGAGCTGATGGCGATGGGCCTCAAGCAGGCCGTCAACGAGGGCCGCGAGGGGCAGGCGGCCGAGCCCATTCGGGAGATCCGGCAGCTGCTCGATCTCTTCGTGCGGCCGCTCGAGCTTCTGCTCCTGCTCGTGACCGCGCTCGTCGTCGTCGTGTCGGCGATCGGCATTCTCGTGAGCATGGTGGGCTCCGCGCTCGAGCGGAGCCGCGACGTGGCGGTGATGCGGGCGCTCGGTGCCCGTCGCGGCCACGTGCTCGCCACGGTGCTCATCGAGGCGATCCTGCTCGCGGTCGGCGGCGGGCTCGCCGGCTGGGCGCTCGGCCACGCCGTCGTGGCCGCGGTCGGCCCCTTGATCACCACGGGCGCCGGCGTGACGGCGGGCTTTTTCTCGTTCTCGCCAGCCGAGCTCTTGCTCGTGCCCTTCCTGATCGCGCTGGCGATCCTCGCCGCCCTCCTGCCGGCCGTCTCCGCCTACCGCACCGACGTCTCACGCTGGCTCTGACGTCAAGACGGAGGCTCGGGCCTGCACGTGTCCTCTCGCGGGCTATGGAAGCAAGCGCAGGCAAGGGCACCGATCCGCCCCAGGCGGATTGGTCTCCGAAGCGCAGCGGACATGCAGTGAGCGAAGGACAGGATGTCCTGAGTGAACGTCCGCGAGAGGGCACGTGCAGGCCGGAGCCGGCTTGGGCCCATCGAGATCGAACGCTGATCCCCGCGTTTCCACGCGGGGCTTCTATGAAGACCGGGCCACAAACCTCGGATGCGGCCTAGAACATGAATCCGCCGAACAGTCCGAACGGGATCACGGGCGGCCGCCGCTCGACATCCGAAAACGGCGGCGAGCCGCCCCCCTGCCGATACGGCGAGTGGGCCGGAGCCGAGCGGAGGCGAGCCGCCGCGGCCTGAGAGGCTGCCGCGGTCGCCTGCCGACCGGCTGTGGCCCGCTCGGCGAGTACGCCCTGCCGTGTCTCGACAGCCAGCCGCCGAGTTCGGCGATCGCCCGCTGCCAGTGCGGGCCGTGCATGATGTCGGCCTTGCGGGCCAGGTCGCCGTCATCGTCGTCGGCGATCACGACCGCTGCCACGGACGGAGAGGCGGCGGTGTGGCAGGCCACGGCCGACCAGATGCCGACGGCCAGGCCCACGAACAGCGGCCCCCGCCAACTGCGCGACGGCCCCCATCCCGATTGGCGGCCTGCGTGACGCACGATCCTCATCGCTGCGGCCCTCCCTGTTTCCGGATCCATGTGGCGCGGGTGAGAAGTCCGACGCTCGATTCCAGCGGGTCTTCCATGGTCCGCCAGGTCAATCGATCCTTGCCGTCGAACGTATAGATGTTGATGGTGGTCGTCTGCCTGCCGTCGGGATGGACGGTCGCCCCCTTGACCATCCACGAGGTGCCGTCGCGAAACCAGGTGGCCTCGCTCCGGCTGCCGTCGGTCGCGAAGCTCCACGACCGGATCCGGCCCACGAGCGGATCCCAGCCGATCCGCTGCTGAATCTCGGCCGGCGGCTGGTCCGTTCCCGCCGCGGCAGCGGCCTGCCGCACCTCGCGCAGGAGAAACATGCGGGCTGCATCCCAGCGCACGGTCATCGTGATCTCGGGCACGGCTGCTTGTGCGTCGGCGTCGGGCACGAGCGGCCACTCGCACCGCAAGACACCGGTTGCGGCCATGGGTTACGCGGGCTGCGACTTCGGGGCGAACCAGGGGTAGATCGCCGGCACGACGAAGGCCGTGAGCAGGGTCGAGGTCACGATCCCGCCGATCACGACCGTCGCCAGCGGCCGCTGGATCTCGGCACCGGCGCTCGTCGCCAGGGCCATCGGCAAAAATCCGAGGCTCGCCACGAGCGCCGTCATCAGCACCGGCCTGATTCGCACGCCAGCCGTCACGATCGCCGCCTCGCGGGGCGAGAGGCCTCCCTGCCGCGCATGCTCCGCGCCGGCCACCCAGACGAGACCGTTGAGCACCGCCACGCCGAAGAGCGCCACGAAGCCGACGCCGGCCGCGATCGAGAAGGGCATGCCCCGCAGCGCCAGCGCCGCGATGCCCCCCGACGCGGCCACCGGCACCGCCACGAAGATGAGCGCCGCCAGCCGAAACGACTTGAAGCTCGCGTAGAGGAGGATCGCGATCAGCCCCAGCACCGCCGGCGTGATCAAAGCCAGTCGGCGGCTGGCCGACACGAGGTTTTCGAAGTCGCCGCCCCACCGCAGCGTGTAGCCCGTCGGGAGCGGCACCTGTTTGGCCACCGCGGCCTGTGCATCCTGCACGAAGCCGGCCACGTCGCGGCCGCGGACGTTGGCCGACACGAAGGTGCGGCGGCGGGAGTTCTCGTGCTCGATCGACGGCGGGCTCTCCTCCATCCGTACGTCGGCCAGCTCGCCGAGCGGCACCGGCCGGCTGCCGGCGGCCCCCACCGGAATCTGCGGCAGGAGATCGGGGTTCTCCCGCCACTGCGGCGCGAACCGCACGACGAGTGGATACCGCGGCCGCCCCTCGAAGATCACGCCGGCGTCGATGCCGCCCATCGCGGCGACGGTGCGGATCACCTCCGCGCCGTCGATGTGATGCCGGGCAAGCTGGTCGGGCCGGGCGTCGATCTGCAGTGTGGGGATGTTGGCCTGCCAGTCGGCCCGCACGTCGGCGGCCCCCGGGATCGCCTCCAGCACCCGCTCGATCTGCTTGCCGAGCGTGCCGAGCGTGTCGAGGTCGTCGCCGTAGACGAGCACCGCCACGTCGGCCTTCACGCCGGCCACCAGCTCGTCCACCCGCATCTCGATCGGCTGGCTGAAGCCGAAGTTGGCCTCGGGGGCCACCGCGGCCAGGGCCTCGCCGAGCTTGGTCACGAGCTCGTCTCGCGAGATCTTCTCGGGCCACTCCGCCCGCGGCTTGAGCATCAGCCAGACGTCGGTCTGCTGCACGCCCATCACGTCGTTGGCGATCTCGGGCCGGCCGGTCTTGCAGAACACCGTCTTCACCTCGGGAAACGCCTTGAGCGCCTGCTCCACCCGGGTCGTGACGGGCACCGAGTCCTCGAGCGTGGCCGAGGGCAGCCGCACCATCTCCACGAGCAGATCCCCCTCGTCGAGCCGCGGCATGAACTCGGCCCCGAGCTTCAGCGCCACCGGCACGCTCGCCGCCACGAGTCCGGCGGCCACGAGCGAGATGACGACGGGATGGTGCACGGCCCGCTTCGCCAGCGGCTGATAGAGCCGATGGAACACCCGCATCAGCAGCGGCTCATGCTCCTCCTCCCGGGAGAGCACGGTCGCGGCGAGCACGGGCATGAGCGTGAGCGAGATCACGAGCGACCCCGCCAGGGCGAAGAGCACCGTCAGGGCCATCGGTCGGAAGAGCTTGCCCTCGGTGCCCTCGAGCGCCAGGATCGGAAGATAGACGATCGCGATGATCAGCTCGCCGAACATCGTCGGCCCGCGAACCTCGATCGCCGCATCGCGGACGACGGCCAGTCGCGATGCGTTCGGCGGGGCGAGCCCCAGCCGCCGCACGCAGTTCTCGACCATGATCACGGAGCTGTCGACCACGAGGCCGAAGTCGATGGCCCCCAGGCTCATGAGGCTCGCGGGGATCGCGCAGGCCCACATCAGATTGGCCGCGAAGAGCATCGACATCGGGATCGCCAGCGACACGATCAGTCCGGCCCGCACGTTGCCCAGTAGGAGCAGCAGCACGCCGATCACGAGCAGGCCGCCTTCGGCCAGGTTATGGAGCACCGTGTCGAGGGTGCGGGTGATGAGCTCCGAGCGGTCGTAGAGGACGTCGATCGTCACGCCCGGCGGCAGGGTCTTCCGGATCTCGTCGAGCTTCTCCTTGGCGGCGGCGACGACGCGGCGGCTGTTCTCGCCGCGGGTCATCATCACCATCCCGGTCACCACCTCGCCGCGGGCGTCCCGCGTGGCGGCCCCTTGCCGCACGAGCGGCGCGATCGTGACCCGGCCGATGTCCCGCACGAGGATCGGCACGCCCCCTGCGGGCGACCGCACCACGACCTGCCCGATGTCGTCCACGCTGTCGAGCAGGGCCCGGCCGCGGATGAACCGCTGCTCGCCGTGCTTGACGATGTAGCCGCCGCCGGTGCTGGCGTTGTTGCGTTCCAGCGCCTCGACCACGTCGGAGAGCGGGATGCCGTGGCTCGACAGCCGATCGGGATCGACCTGCACCTGGTAGCTCTTGGCGAAGCCGCCGTGGCTGTTGATGTTGGTGACGCCCGACACCTCCCGCATCGCCGGGGCGATCTCCCATTCGAGCAGGCTGCGGAGCGCCATGAGATCGTGCCCCTTGCCGCGAACCTCGAACTGGAGGATCTCGCCCAGGGCCGTGGAGAGCGTGCCGAGGGCTGGATCGGGCAGCCCCGGCGGGATGAGCGCCTTCGCCTCGGCGATCCGTTCGGCCACCAGCTGCCGGGCGAGGTAGATGTCGGTGCCCTCGCGGAACACGATCGTCACCAGCGAGATGCCGAACTTGGAGAGGCTTCGCGTCTCCTCCACGCTCGGCAGGCCGCTCATGGCCAGCTCGACCGGATAGGTGATGTAGCGTTCCACCTCCAGCGGCGTGAGCGTGCCGGCGTCGGTGACCACCTGCACCTGCACGTTGACGAGGTCGGGCACGGCGTCGACCGGGATCTTCGTCGCCGACATCAGGCCGCCGACGGCCAGCGCGATGAACAGGCCGATCACGAGGACGCGATTGCCCAGCGACCACTCGATCAGACCCGAGAGCATCGCGCCTCCGACTTTACGGCCAGGCTCGGCATCCTGCCGACCTGGCCTTCGCCGACCTCCGTCGGCTGGCTCTTACCCGGCCCTCCGGGCCTGACCTTGGATGTGGTGTCGGCCGCGGCTTCCTTTTCGAGCAGGAGCCGGCTCTTGAGGAGGAACGCCCCGCGGGACACTACCTCCTCTCCCTCGGCGAGGCCGCGGGTGACCTCCACGAGCGTATCGGTCTCGATGCCCGTCTCGATGTCGCGGCGGCGGAACCGCCCCTCTCCATCCGGCACGAACACGAATGCCTTGCCCTCGTGCCGCATCACGGCCGCGGCCGGCACGGCGATGGCCTCGCGGAGCTCTCCCTGCGGCAAGTCGACCCAGACGAACATGCCGGGCTTGTAGTGGGCGTCGTCGTTGTCGAGCTCCGCGACGAGCGGCACGCTGCGGCTCTCGGCCTCGACCGTGGCCCCCACGTGGTTGATCTTCGCGGTTGTCTCGTGCACCGATGCCCCGGGGACGGTCACCTTCACGGTCTGTCCGTCGGCCACCTCGACCGCCGTCCATTGGCGTTCATGCACCAGGGCCCGCACCCAGAGCGTGGAGGTGTCGGCCACCACGAACATCCGCTTGCCGGGCTCCACCCGCTCGCCGCGGGCGACGAAGATGTCCTCGACGAGGCCGTCGAGCGGCGAGCGGAGCACGAGTGTCGAGAGCGAGTCGTCTGCCGCCTGCTCTGCAGCTTGGTCTGCCGTCTGGTCGCCCGCCACCTTGGCATCGCCGTCGGAGCTGCCTACGAGCGCCCGCAGATGCTCACGCGAGATCTCGAGCACTCGCTCGGCCTGCTCCCGCTCGGCTGCCGACTTGTCCCGCTCCTGCCGCGTGAGAAACCGGGCCTCCTCGCACTCCGCGAGGAACCGTTCCCGTGCCACCTCCAGGTTGCTCTGCCGTTCCTCGACGATCCGGCCGGAGAGCGCGCCGCCGGTTTCGAGAGAACTGGTGCTGGCTCGCACCTTCTCCGCCTGGAGCAGCTTCGAATAGCTGCCGAGGAGCCGGTCGCGGTAGTTGCCGAGCAGCTCCTTGCCGAACTTCTTCTCGACCTCGTCGAGCGGTGGATGGGAGTCGAGGTCGCCCAGCATCCGCTCGACGTTCCGCTGGATCGTGGCCGCCCAGTCGGCTGCCTTGGCCGCGATTTCGAGATCGGCCATGCACTTCCGCACGTCGTTGCGGGCCATGCCCACGTCGCGGCTCGAGAGCTCGGCGAGTGGATCGCCTGCCTTCACCCTTTGCCGCACGCGCACGAGGATCTGCGACAGGATGCCGTCCACCGGCGCCGCGTAGTCGATCTGCCGCCGGGCGTCGTAGTCGATCCGGCCCGGCACGGTGACGTGGTCGCGAAGCGGCACCCGTTCCACGGTGACGGCCGTGATCTCGGCGGCCAAAGTCGCCGGCGGTAGCGAGACGACATCCTCCGGACCAGCTGCCGGGGCGGCCTCGTCGCCGGCGTGGCCCGCCTCGTGCCCGCCTCCGGCGAAGTGGTGCGTGGCGAGCCACCACCAGGCCAGGCCGCCGAGCGCCAGCAGCACGACGCCGCCGAAGCCGCGGCGGAGCCGGGCAAGCACGGGCACGGCTGGGCCGCGAGCGGAGGAGAGAGCGGACATGCCCGAGGATTCCAGAAGGCGAAACCAATCAGGCTATTATCGCTTCGCGGTCATGGCTGCGGAAGCGGCTGCACGGCGGCGGGGTTGGCCGGTTTGGCGGCCGGCACTCGTTCATCCGGCCCCACCGGCACCTCGACCGCGGCCGGGGCGGCGGGCGTGGGGGGAAACACCTCGAGCTGGAGCAGGTCGGCGATCGCGACCGCATTGGACCAGCGTTCGGCCTGGGCCTCGACGAACGCGAGCTCCGTTTCGGTGAGCGTCCGCTGGGCCTGCAAGAGACTCAGGAACGTGACCTCCCCCTTGCCGTAGAGCATCTGCGTCAGCTGCAACGTCTCGCGGGCCTTCGGCAGGATCGACTCCTCGTACCAGACGACGAGCCGTCGCGCCGTGCGGTAGGCGTTGACGGCCTGCGCGGTCTGCGTGGCGAGGTCGAGCTCGATCGTGCGGAGCGCCGCCCGGGAGCCGGCGATGTCGGCCTGCGCGGCACGGATGTTGCCCTGGTTACGATCAAAGAGCGGCACTTCCATCATCACCTGCGCGAGGCCCTGATCCTGCGCCGGGAAGTTGACGTTCCTTTGGTAGCCGCCCAACAGGTTGACGTTGGGAATGGGCTCCACGACGGCCCGCTCGAGGGCCCACTGGGCCCGGGCCACGTCGGCCGCGGCGGCCCGCGGCTGGGCATTGAGCTGCACCACCTGTTCCTGGAGCATCGCGAGATCGAAGTCGGGCAGCCTCGCCAGCAGGTCGCCCGCCACGGGGCCGATCTCCTCGCGGGGTACGGCCATCGCGGCGGCCAGCTCGCGCCGGCCCGTCTCGATGTCGACGCCAGCGTTCAAGAGCCGCACCTCCGCCCGGTCGCGTTCGATGTTCCAGAAGAGCACGTCGGCCTTCGTACCCTCGCCCGCCTCGGCGAGCTGCCGGCCGATGTCGTACGACCGCGTGGCGATCTGGAGCAACTGGTTGAAGATCTCCTGCCGCCGCTGGGCCACGAGCAAGAGATAGAAACTGCGCCGCACGTCGCGGAGCACGTCGAACCTCGCCCGCACGAGTTCGAACTGCGTCTTCTGCACCTCGCGGAGCGCGGCCTGCTGCGAGAGCCGCAGCTTGCCAGCCGTGACGAGGTCCTGCGCCACGGTGCCCGACCACTGGCTGTATGAGCCGGCCATCTGCGGCGAGAAGCCGGCGACGACGGGATTCGGATAGAGTCGCGCCTGCACCGCCTTGCCCTGGGCCATATCGATGGCCGCGCGGGCCGCGCGGATCCGCGGATGCATCCGCTCGGCCTGGGCGACGCATTCCGCGAGCGTCCGCGGAGCCTGCAGGATGCCCGGTACGGTCGGCACGACCGCCTCGGTCTGCTGACGGGCGTCGAGCGACTGGCCCGGATCGAGCAGCTGTGATCCAGCCTGAGCAGCCCAGTTCTCGGCCCTGGCCAGACAGGGCTGCATGATCGCAACCATCACGACCGCCCAGGCCACGAGAGCCGAACGCCGCAGGAGCCGTCCACGGGAGTGAATCAATGGTGAGCAGCAGCGCATCGGCACCAGTTCCAGGAGGGAGAACCGCCTGGGCGTGTTTTCGGCACGACCGGGACCACTCGCACACGCCTTACAACCGGCCCGGAGCAAATTGCCCAGATGCCCTAATATGGCCGTGCGCCGGGCAGCCGGCGGGAAACCTTCCGTCGCTCGCTCCGGGATTCCTCCGGCACACCGGGTACCCAGTGGGACGCACATAGCTACGGATATCCCTGCGCTCCTCCTCCAGGTTCCCCGACCGTCCGCCCTCGCCGGTGATTCACCGAATTCGCTGGTCCTTTAGAATGTCGTGATGCACTGCCGCTCCCGCCTGTCGATTCCGCTGCTGCTTGCCGTGGCTGCCATCTGGAGTCCCGTCGCCCGGGCCTGTCCGTTCTGCTCGGCCGTGTCGCTCACGTTTGCGCAGGAGATCGCCCAGAGCCAGGCGGCCGTGATCGCCCGGCTCGTCGAGCCGCCCCCCGCCGCCGCCCTCTCCCCACTGGCCGACGGCCCGCTGCCCAAGGCGAAGTTCGTGGTCGTCGAGCCGCTCAAGGGAGCCGACCTCTTGGCCGACGCCGGGCTCACCGGCGCTGACGCGAAGCAGATCGAGACGATCATGCTCGAGGAGAAGCCGGTCGGGTCGCTGTTTCTGTTGATGGGCGTCGAGCCGCCGAACCTCGTCTGGTCGAGCCCCATCGCCGTCAGCGACCGGGCCGTCGTCTACATCAAGAAGCTCGCAGAGTTGCCCGAGAAGGGGGCTGACCGGCTCGCCTTCTTTCAGGAGTATCTCGAGGACGCCGACGAAACACTCGGCCGCGATGCCTACGACGAGTTCGCGGTGGCGCCCTATGCGGATGTCCGCGGCCTCAAGGACCGCATGAACCCGGCCCAATTACTCGCGTGGATCGAGAACCCGAAGGTACAGGCCAACCGGCGGCGGCTGTATGCCACGATGCTCGGGGTGTGCGGCTCGCCCGCCGATGCCGAGCGGATCGCGAAGATTCTTGCCGGCACCGACCTTCCTGAAGAGCAGGCGGAGATCCGCAGCGGCCTCGACGCGCTCATCGCCTGCTACGTCACGCTCCGCGGGCCGGAAGGCCTCGACCTCGTCGATCGGCTGTTCCTCGACCGCACCGACGATGACGGCAAGGCTCGCGACGTGCCCTTCGCCGAGACCTATGCGGCGGTGATGGCGCTGCGGTTTCTCGGGGAGGAGTCCGACATCGTGCCGCGGCCGCGGGTTCTCCAGTCGCTTCGCATCCTGCTCGCCGAGCCCAAGCTGGCCGACCTCGTGATCGCGGACCTCGCGCGGTGGCAGGACTGGTCGGTGATCGGCACGCTCGTCGACCTCTTCAAGGACGCGCAAGCCGACAATATTTTCGTGCGCGAGCCGGTCGTGAACTACCTCAAGGCCTGCCCGCTCCCCGAGGCCGCCGCGGCCGTGGTGGAACTCGAGAAGATCGATCCCGAGGCGGTCCGCCGGGCGGCGACGCTCGCCGGCCTCGCGGCCGTGGCCGCGTCGGCACCCGCGGCGGGCGTCGCTTCCGACGACGACGCCGATGGCGGAGCTGTGTCCGCGGCGGCCGTGCCTCCGACGGCCGAAGACACGGCGCTGGCCGCCACGATCGCCCCGGTGCTGGCCGACGAGGATGCGACCGACGGCCTGCCGGCCATCGACCCGAATGCACCGCCGGCCGCGGCCGCTCCGGGTACGGGCACAGGCAATTCCAAGGCCTGGCGGTGGGCCTTCTGGGCGGCAGCCGTGCTCCTCGTAGCGGCGGTGTCGCGGTCGCTGCTCAAGCCCGCCGCCCGGCCCGGCCCGTCTGCGCGATAGCATGGATCCGTCCGATAGCATGGTTTCTGGTCCCGCTCCCGCCTGACACCGCCATGGCCTCCGGTCTGTTCGACTCTCCGCCGCAGGTTGCGCCCGCGGCTCCCGCTTCGGTGGAGCCGGAGGTCTACCGCGCCCTCTCGGGCGTGGCCGTGGCCGCGGCGGCGCTCACCGGCTTCGCGCCGCTGGCGTTCCTCGACTGGTGGCTCGCCGTGGTGCCGCTGATCGGCATCGTGCTCGGCTCGGTGGCCCTCCGGGACATCGCCCGGCGGCCACAGGAGCTCACGGGCCGTCCGCTGGCGATCGCCGCGATGACTGTGTCGACCCTCGCGCTCGTCGGCGGGCTCGCCTATCAGTCGATGGTCTACGCGACGGAACTGCCACCCGGCTTCGCCCGACTGAGTTACGCCGAACTCCAGCCGGCCGACGGCGATCCTGCCGATGCCGTGCCCGACTCGGCCCTGATGCTCGACGGCCGCGACGTCCTGCTCAAGGGCTACATGTATCCGGGCAAGCAGCAGCAGGGCATCGTGCAGTTCCTGCTCGTCCGCGATCAGGGAGACTGCTGCTTCGGCGGCAACCCGAAGATCACCGACCGCGTGCTCGTGCACCTCGCCGATCCCGGCGGCATCGAGTTCTCGCCGCGACTCAAAAAGATCGCCGGCCGGTTTCACGTGCGTCCGGTGGGCACCGACGCCCTCGCCGGCGGCGTGCTCTACCACCTCGAGCATGCCTCGGTCCGCTGACCAACCCCGAGCCCCGGCCGATGACATTGCACGGATCGCATTTCGGCTGGCTCACCCTGCTCCTCGCGGCCTCCGTGAGCGCGGTCGGCTGCGGCGCTCGCGAGACACCCGCCCGAGAACGTCCGCCCGTGCCGGCCGCAGCGAGCGACCGTTCACCGGTGAACGCCCCGCGGCCAGCCCCCGCGAACGGCCCCGTGCGGGAGATCACGTTCGACGACATCAAGCTCGACATGGAGAAGGGCGCCCCGTTCACCCGCGACCTGCTCCCCAAGCGGGTCACGGCGCTCGAGCAGGAGCGGGTGCGCATCCGGGGCTACATCCTGCCGAGCTTCCAGCAGACTGGCCTCACGCAGTTCGTGCTCGTGCGGGACAACCAGGAATGCTGCTTCGGCCCCGGCGCCGCCCTGCACGACTGCGTCGTCGTGCGGATGCTGCCCGGCCGAACCGCCGAGTTCTCGATCCGTCCGGTCGCGGTGGCGGGCCGGTTCAAGGTCGATGAGCTCCGCGGCCCCGACGGCAAGCACCTCGCCATCTACGCCCTCGACGGCGAAGCGGTGGAGTGACGCGGGTCGGGTTTTGTCATCAACTCGCCCAAGCCGCCAGTCGGGGGCACGTGCTCGCCGCCGGCGGATGTGACCCCTTCGGGGCACCTTCGGTGTGACGTCGCATGCTCAACTGAAATGGTCTGCCAACTCTGGCAGTCAAAATTCACCGGCGGCTGCGCGCGACCCCCGACCGGCTTCCCGCTGTCTGAATACAGGTGCATGCGTGAGGGGCTGCCCATGCCCCGAGAGCCGGCGTTGGCCGGGCACCGATCCGCCCTAGCGGATTGGTCGGCGAAGGCAGGATGCCGAGAGCGCAGCCGCCATCGAGTGAGCGAAGGGCATGGATGCCCGAAGCAAACGTCCGGCTCTCGGGGCGTGGGCAGCCCCGAACCGGCGACGGCGTTCAAATTCTGGCTTCGGTCCCGGGGCCTTGTTACGCTTTTCGGCTGACCCCGTGTCGCCAGGATGCGCCGCTCTGATGACGTTCTCGATCGACGACCTGTATTGGCTCTACGACCTGCCGCCCCACCGGCTTGCGCTGCTCTTCGTGGCCACGTTCGTCGGCTTCTACTGGATCGGGTCGATCCTGCTGCGGCCGATCCTGCGGCAGGTGGTGAAGTCCACCGCCGGTGCCAACGACATCGTCGGCTACGTGCTCTCCTGCTTCTGCGTGTTCTACGGCCTGCTGCTCGGCCTGATCGCCGTCACCGCCTACCAGAACGTCGCCGATGCGGGGTCCAATGTGACCCGCGAGGCGGCCGCCCTCTCCGCGCTCTATGAAGACGTCTCCCGCTATCCGGAGCCACACGGACAAAATCTCCGTTGGCTGCTCCGCGACTACACCCGCTACGTGATCAAGTACGCCTGGCCCTTGCAGCAAAAAGGCATCATGCCCGAGGAGGGCACGATCCGGGCGGCTGCCGTGCACGACCAGTTGCTCGAATTCCAGCCGAGCACGCCCTCGGAGGAGATCGTGCACGCCGAGGCCCTGCGGCAGCTCAACCACTTTCTCGAGTGCCGGCGGATGCGGCTGTACTCCGTGAAGTCGTCGCTGCCGTCGTCGATGTGGTTCGTGATGATCCTGGGAGCGGTATTGAACATCGCCATCTGCTGGCTCTTCGACATGCGGTTCATCACCCAGCTCGTGCTCGGCGGTATTCTCGCGGCCTACTTGGGAACCATGATGTATTTGATCTTCGACATGAACCAGCCGTTCCGCGGGGACGTGTGCATCACCCCCGAGGCGTTCGAGGCACTCTACGTCCGGATGAACGAAGGCTGATCATGGCACAGAGACGTCCTGCCGCCGCATCTCCCCGGCTCCTCTCCCGCCGCCGCGCGATCGCCGACGGCACGGCCGCGACGCTGGCCGCGGCCCGGGCCCTGGCCCCGGCCTTGTTCGCGGGCTGCTCGCTCGGCATCCCGCCGCGGGCCCGCACCGTCACCGTCGGCATGCTCCACTCCCAGACCGGGCCGCTCGCCATCAGCGCGACGGGCCTCCGCGACATCGAGTTCCATGCCTTCGAGCAGATCAATGCGGCCGGCGGCCTGCTCGGCCACACGATCGAGACCCGGGCTCCGGATCCGCGGTCGCGGCCCCAACTCTTCGTGAAGAAAGCCCGCCAGCTGCTCGACGACGACGTGGCCTGCATTTTCGGCTGCTGGACGAGCGCCAGCCGCAAGGCGGTGCTGCCGCTGGTGGAGGAGGCCCGCAAGCTTCTCTTCTACTCCGTGCAGTACGAGGGCAACGAATCGTCGAAGTACGTCGTCTACGGCGGCCTGGTGCCCAACCAGCAGATCTTTCCGGCGCTCGACTGGCTTGCGAGCCCGGCCGGCGGCGACCGCAAGAAGATTTTTCTGGTCGGCTCCGACTATGTGTTCCCGCGGACGGCCCACTACATCACCAAGAAATACCTCGAGGGCAAGCCTCTGAAGGTCGTCGGCGAGGCCTACCGGCCGCTCGGCGATCGCGACTTCGCGGCCACGGTCCAAAAGATCCTCGACACCGGGGCCGACTGCGTGCTGAACACGGTCAACGGCAGTTCGAACCTGGGCCTTTTCGCGGCACTCGCCGCGGCGAAGGTCGATCCGGCGAAGATTCCCGTGCTCTCGACAAGCGTGGCCGAGGAAGAGCTGCGGAGCCTGCGGCCCGAGGATGTGCTGGGGCACTACGGCATCTCCTGCTATTTCCAGAGCCTCGACACCTCGGCGAATCGCAACTGGATCGAGGGGTTCCGCGGCGAGTTCGGGTTCGACCGCGTGACGGACGACCCGATGGAGCCCGACTGGTGCCTCGTGCACCTCTGGAAACAGGCGGTCGAGAAGGCGGGCTCGTTCGAGACGGAGGCCGTGCGGCAGGCGTTCCGCGACGGACTCTCGTTCGCCGGCCCCGGCGGCCCCGTGCGGCTCGACCCGAAGACGCAGCACACGACGAAGTTTTTCCGGCTCGGCCGCATCCGGGGCGACCGACAGTTCGACATCGTCCATTCGTCGGAGGAGCCGCTCGCCGCCGACCCCTATCCGCAGGTCGCGTTTCCCGGGTGGAGCGTCGACTGGACGACGGGGGGCATCACCCGCGGTGCGGAGGTCGAGATCAATGGCGAAGTTTGAGGTCGAGCAGACGGAGGGCATGCGGTGGGTCCGCGTCGATCTCGACGACGATGACGTCCGCACCGAGCGGGGCGCCCTCAACCACATGAAGGGCGGGCTCACGATGGACGTACCCCTGCCGTCGCTCAAAGCCTGGTGGGTGTCGCTCTTCTCCGACGAGTCACTCCTCCGGCCGCGGTACAGTGGCACCGGCAGTGTCTGGCTCGACTCGACGCTCGGCGGCTACCACGTGATGAAGATTCGCCGCAACGAGCGGTGGGTGCTCGACACGAAGTGCTTCTGGGCGAGCGACGGCGAGGTGAAGCTGTC
>JBILVW010000144.1:0-6999 GCA_044370205.1 Pirellulales bacterium
CGATCTCGCGGCGGCACGGGTGCACGCCCACGGTGTTGTTTCGGCTGCCGGTCGCACCGAAGGCGAGGTTTTTTCCAATTGCTCCGCGCGGACTGGCAGTCTGGGGGGGCTGCGTCGCAGGGGCAGTCGCCGCTCAGTCGCGGGGCGAGAAGTCGGCCACGGCGATCAGCGTCATGATCGCGAGCGTGGTGGCACAGGCGGCGGCCGCGTCGGGACCGATCCGGATGGCCGCTCCGCAGAGAGCGCCGATCAGGGCCAGGCTCGCCAGGCACAGTCCGTGCCCGAGCCGCTCGTGGCGGGTGCCCTCCGCGAGCCGGGAGAGCCCGGCAGCCACCACGCCAAGCACTTGCACGCCTCCGAGCAGGCAGAGCGTCGGACTCACGGCAAGTGCGAAGAGCATGGCGGCGGCATCAGGGAAGGGCTGAATCGGGCCGGGACGTTATCCACCAGACCACTCCGCCGCAAACCCAGTTCGCACATCGTCGTCAGGGCAAACGGGGAGGCTGAGGGGGCCGGCAAACGCTCGAGGAGCATTTGGGCCGCCGCGGCCCACTGCGACGAGACTTTTGCCGACCCCGAAGCCGGTGATCAATCGCCGAGGGCGGACCGTGCGTTGCCAGTCGTGCGCCGGCGGCTCACTTCGCCCCGATCAACGCCTCAAGCTTTCGCTCGAGTTCCGTGATCGACACGTTGCGATCCACGACCGCTCCCTTGGCATCGACGAGCATCATCGTCGGCAGGGCGAGCACGCCGTATTCCTCGGCGAGCCGGCTATCGAGGCCACCCGGCTCGTGTAGCTGCGGCCAGGGGAGCGGCTTGGCCTGGAGGAACTTCGCGAGCTTCGCCTTGTCGCCGTCGAGCGCGACGCCGACGACGCCGAACTTCTTCGGACCATACTTCGCCTGCAGTTCGCGAATCTGGGCGAGATCGACCTTGCAGGGCTCGCAGTCGGTGGACCAGTAGTGGATCAGCACGGGCACCCCGCGGAGCGCCTCGACCGAAAACTTGCGGCCATCGAGGGATGTGCCGGCCATGGCCAGAGGCTTGCCGACGCTCTCGAGCCGGCGGACCGCGCCCGCGGCCTTGCGGGCCTGCGGCGTGTCGGCGAAGCCGCTCACGATCTGCTGGTAGCGGTCGATCGACTCCTTTTCACGGCCTTCGAACTCGTCGCGGAAGGCGAGCTGCAGCATCGCCTCTGCCGCCTCCGGAGCCTCGGGGTAGCTCTCGACGAATGTCTTGAGCGACTCGAACCACTGGTTCTGGAGCTTCTCGCCGTCGGCGTTGGGCTGCTGCATGTCGGCTGAATAGCGGGCCTGGGCGAGGCGGAAGGCGGTGAACGCCGCGAGGCGATCGTCACCCGCCGCGGCCTCGACAAGCTTCTCGAGCCGCCCGATGCCGTCGGGCACGAGGCCCTCCTGCACGTAGGCGGAGAGCGTTTCCACGAGCTGTCGCATCCAGAAGCCGCGGTCGGCCTCGGCGCACGACTGCACCACCTGATCGAGTACGCCGAGCTGCTCGACGGCCAGCACTTTCCGCTTGGCGGCGTCGGAGCCGGCCATCCGGTTTTCGATGTCCTGCAGCTTCGCCATCAGCGGCTTCAGCCGTTCGTCCTGGGCCGGGCCTTCGGCGGCGGGCGACTGGCCGCCCGCCTGCGGCGAGAAGAAGCCTTCGGCACCGGCGATCTCGCCCCCCTCTCCCATCACCTGTGGCACGTCGATCGGCCGCCACACCTGGCCACACTTCACGAGCGAGCCGATGTAGACCTGCCCGCCGCCGGCGCCGCCTGCGGCGTTTTCCACCAAGGCCACGAGGTTGTCGTAGGCGGTCACGTCTTGGGCGACTCCGGCCGCCCCCTGGGGCAGGATTCCCGGCGGTTGCGGCGTAAGCATGCTCGCCCACCGCGCACCCGGGCCCACCTGCTTCTGGGCCGCGGCCACTTCCGGAAACCGCTTCGCCGCCCGCTCCACGCGGGCCACGAGTTCATCGAGTCGTTGACCTTCGAAGCCCGCGGCCTTGAGGTCGGCCTTCGAGGGCAGCAGGCGGGCAAACCCGGCCGCATCACGGTCGCGAACCGCGGCCACGATCTCGGCGGTGGCCTCCTCGGCCGAGAGATTCTTCCACGCATCGAGCGAGCCGTTGCCGTCGGTGTCGATGCCCCAGCGGCCGCCGCCGGAGTTGAGCCACCGCGATTGATCGACCTTCGTGTCGTGGTCGGAATCGATGTCGCGATAGACCTCGACGCCGTTCTTGAAATAGCTCCAGCGATCGACGACCCGGTTGCCGTTGGTGTCGGCGAACGCCCGCAGCACCTCGCCGGCCGGCCCACGGACGACGAGCGCTGCCACGCCGTCGATCTTGTCCTGTCCCATCGTGGCCCGCTTGGCCTCTTCGGCCGTGGGGCGGTCGTAATCGACCCCCTTCTGCTTGGGCTCGAGGGCCAGCGCCTCCTCGACCGAAGGCGCGGCAGACCAGGCGAATCCACCTCCGATGATGACGGCCGCCCCGATTCCGGCGGCGAGCAGGCGGCGGCAGGCGGTGCGGGCAGGATTCGACACGCGGGTCATGATCGCTGCGGGCGACATCATCTTTCAGGCTCCTCGGCTCGGCAGGCTCGGGTGAATGGGAGCGTCAACCTATCCGGATTCGCCGTCGGCGCCAGCGCCATTTTTCGCTCTGTTCGACGCTGGCTGCACCCCTTTGAACTTCGGCGAAATCGCGCGTAGACTCGATTCCCATGCGGCGGAGCGTTGGCTCGGTCGCAGACGTCGCGCGCGTAGCTCAGTTGGTTAGAGCGCTACCCTGATAAGGTAGAGGTCCCAAGTTCGAATCTTGGCGCGCGCAGTTATGGCTCGCCGCAGGCGTGGCTTTCAGTGGCCTTCGGGGCCAGCCAACTGGCCTTCTCGACGATGATCAGCGTGGCAGTCCCAGGCGGGAGCCAGCCGCAGACCTGACTAAAGAGTCGGCGGAACACGCGGCGCTCGGGATAGACGCCGGCGTTGAAATCGCCCATCGCCCAGGTGTTGAAGTCGAGCACCGCCCAGTTCTCACCCCGGGCCACGTGGGTGGCGACCGCGGCAGGCAGGCGATCGACCACCTCCGGCAGCATCACCACGTAGGCGGTGGAGGTGTTGCCCGTGTAGACGTTGAACGAGAGGGCGGAGTCCCAGCGATTGAGACCGTTCACGGCGGGCATGATGCCGATGAGCATGGCGACCGCGGCCTGCGGCAGACGTCGCGCCGGAGGCCCCGCGAGCACGAGGCCGGCGTCGAATGGTGCCGCAGCGTGGAACAGCAGCCCGACGATTGCCGCCATCGTCAGACTCCAGGCCCAGGCGCTGTCGTTCCAGTGGCCGCGAATGGGCCCGATGCAGATGAACACGACCGCATGCATCGCCAGCGCCTCCCAGAGGGCGAACCGCCGGAACCGCCGCGTGAGCAGCCCGATCGCGAAGGCCATTTCGAAGATGGCCGCGGCGACACCGAGCGGGGGAATCCAGGCCGATGGAATCGGCAGCAGGTTTGTGAGCGGTTCGAGGAACCACGGGAATTCCTCGCTGAAGAAGTGCGGCGTCAGCTTGTGCACGCCCCCCCAGAAATAGATCGCGGCGACGGCGAATCGCATGCCCGTCAGCGTGCGGTCCGCCTCGGACTCACCGCCACGAGGATCGTGCCCGAGCGCGAGCAGGAAGAGCAGGAAGAACGTGTAGAAGGAGGGCCAGAGGCGGCTCTGATCCTGGGCGAAGAGCAGGGCCAGCAGCACGATGACCGCGGCCACCGGCGGCCATGCCTGCGGCCTGACGATCACGGCGAGCAGCAGCCCCACGAGCAGGGCGACCACGGCCGCGTCGAGCGGCCAGGGGAAGGGGGGCACGATCCCGAACGCAGGCGTGAGCGGATAGGACCGTGTCGAAATCCAGAGCGACCCGGAGAAGGCCATGCAGAAGAGCATGGACCCGGCGACGAGCCGCGTGAGTGCCGCCAGCCGCTGTTCAGGGCCGGCCATCGGCCCGCTCCAGTTCCAGGCACACGAGCCGCTCCGGCCCGCGCACGTAGAGCAAACCATGCGCGAGGATCGGCGCCGCCCAGGCGGGATGGCGGAGCAGCCGCTTCGGTTCGCCCGTCGGCCCCTCAGCCTCGAGCGGAATCTCGCCGCTCGGTTCGAAACGCTCCGGATTCGCACGAAACACGAACAGCGACCCGTTCTCGAGGAGGCAGAAGAAATGGCCGTCGACGAGGAGCAGGCTGCTGCGGCCAAGTCCGGCCTCCGACCACTTCACCTCGCCCGTCTTCCACTCGATGCACCGGAGTTGGGCGTCGCCGACATTGCGGCCGCTGCATGCATAGGCATGGCCATCGTGGTGGATCGGCGTGCTCCAGTGGCTCTGCAGAATCTTGCGGCGGGTCCGCGGCTCGTCTTGCCAGACCACGGCTGGTCCATCCGGCTGCACGCGGAGCAGCGCCGCCCCGGGGCCGTAGGTTTCGCTGATCAGCACCTCGGAGCCGACGACGACCGGGTTGGCCGCATTGACGCTCTCCAGGATCGTGGCCCGCCACGGAAAGTGGAAATCCTGTCGGCCCGTACGCGGATCGAAGCCGATGAGCCCGCCTCGGGCGAACACGAATCCCCACCGCCGGCCGGCGATCGTGGCCAGCGTCGGGCTCGCATAACTCGCCAACTCGTCACTGAACCGATACCGCACCGCGCCGGTCCGCGTGTCGAACGCCACCACGCCGGAGTTGTCACCCTGAACCCGGTCGAGCTGGCCCGGCGGCACGGCGCGGCTCGCGGCGGGGGAGCCGCCGATGGTGGCGAGCAGGAGGTCTCCCTCCACGACCGGTGTGCTGCCGACCCCGAAGAAGTTCTGCACGACGCCGAACTCCTGCGCCGTGTCGACCTTCCAGATCACGCTGCCGTCCAGCACGGAGAGACAGTGGAGAACCCCCTCGGCCCCCATGATGTAGACGCGGTCCTCGTCCACGACGGGACAGCACCGCGGCCCCCCCTCGTAGCCATAGAGATCCTCGTAGTCGGTCTCATAGTCGAAATCCCAGAGCGGCTCACCCGTCTCGGCCCGGAGGCATTCGAGCCGGTTTCGCCCGCCGTACCTCGAAAACTGAAACAGGCGGCCGCGGCTGACCGACGGCATCGCGTAGCCGGAGCCGATTTCTCGATGCCAGAGCACCTTCGCACCGCGGACGCGGCCGTCCACGAAGAACCCCGTCTCACCGCTCTTCCCGTCGCCCGTGGGCCCGAGAAACGCCGGCCAGTCGCCGCCCTCCCGCCGCGTCCAGAGATCCGGCACGTCGGCGGCGGGGGACGGCCCGGCAAGCACGGCGGCCACGGTCATGGCGGCCAAACTCGCCACGAGGACGCGATGAAACCGTATCCGGTGCGCTGACCATCCGACGAGGACTGCCATCAAGATCCTTCCCGAGGCACGAAGACCGGCACGACTGGCAGCGACGATCTGGGCCGGAGTATAGCGGCCGCAGTCGTGCATCCGCGTGTGGGCCCGCGCCGTTGTGGGCGGTCTTTCCGTGTCGCTACACTTGCGTGTAATCTCCTCCTGATTCGGGGACGTAGCTCAATTGGGAGAGCACCGCCTTTGCAAGGCGGGGGTTGAGGGTTCGATCCCCTTCGTCTCCACTTCAATGTCAGGGCTGCAGGGCCATTGGGAGTCCTGCAGCCCTTGCCCATCGATGGACTCGTGAGGGGCTGCCCGTGCCCCGAGAGCCGGCGTTGCTGGCAAGCGAAGCCAGGATGGCGAGAGCGCAGCCAGCATCGAGTGAGCGCAGGGCATGGATGCCCGAAGCGAACGTCCGGATCTCGGGGCGTGGGCAGCCCCGAACCCACGCCCCAGAAGGTCGCGCAAGCCGAGCGACATGCCTGAACTCGATCACGTGACCGGCCTGGCGACGCGGGGGGAGCTGCACCGCTTCCTCGAGTCGCGGCAGCTGGCGATCGCGGTGGTGATCGCCGACGTCGTGGGGCTGAAAGCCGTGAATGAGCGGGACGGTTTTCTCGCCGGGGATGCCGTGTTGCGGCAGGCGGCGGAGCGGCTCCGGCAGGCGGCCACGGAGGCGACGATCGTCGCGCGGCTTGGTGGCGACGAACTCGTCGCCGTGTTCACGGGGCCGCAGGCGGTCCGGCAGGCTCGGGTGACGGCTGCAACGATTGTCGGGGCGGGGGGGCCTCGCATGCGGGCCGCGGCGATGGAGGCCGAGCCGGCCGATGCGGCGGGCTCGATCATCGAGCGGGCCTATGCAGCGATGCGTCGTTCCTGAAATACTGTAGGATTGCTGGCAGTCCCTCCTCGCTCCGGCTCGCTCGTTCCGGCCGGCTCCCCCGTCCCTTCCCCGTTCACAGGTTCCCGCTCCCCGTGTCTCCCGACTCCGCCGCCACCCGCCGCACCGACATCCGCAACATCGCGATCATCGCCCACGTCGATCATGGCAAGACGACGCTCGTCGATTGCCTGCTCAAGCAGAGCGGGCAATTCAGGGCCAGCCAGCTCTCCGAGCGGATGCTCGACTCCAACGACCTCGAAAAGGAGCGCGGGATCACGATCCTCGCCAAGAACATCGCGGTCGAGTGGAAGGGCACGAAGATCAACATCATGGACACCCCCGGCCACGCCGATTTCGGCGGCGAGGTGGAGCGGGTGCTGCGGATGGCCGACGGCGCGCTCGTGCTCGTGGATGCCGCCGAGGGGCCGATGCCCCAGACCCGGTTCGTGCTCTCCAAGGCCCTGGAATGCCGGCTGCGGCCGGTCGTCGTGGTCAACAAGATCGACCGCCCCGACGCCCGGCCGCTGGAGGTGCTCGACGAGATTCTCGGCCTGTTTCTCGAACTCGGTGCCGACGACGACCTCGCCGACTTCCCGTTCGTCTACGCCTCCAGCCGCGGCGGCTACGCCTCGCACGATCCGGCCGTCCGCGAGGGCACGATGGAGCCGCTCGTCGCCCTCGTGCTGGAGAAGATCCCGGGCCCCCTGGTGG
>JBILVW010000145.1:0-6988 GCA_044370205.1 Pirellulales bacterium
CTTCGGTGACCACAAGCGAGAAGCCGGGGATCGACATCGACCTGACGAGTTCTCGCGAAAACGTCAGTCCTACAGCAGCCACCTATGCGGTCATTCCCGCCCGGAGCCACCATCCGGGATCGGTGGTGTCGCTGATGCTCGACGGCTCCGTCCACTCCGTGGCCAATGAGATCGATGCCGCGGTATGGAAAGGCATCGGCAGCCGTACCGGCGGCGAAGTGGCCAGCGTCTCGCAGTAGGCCAACGGTCGCTCAGTTGGCGATCGGCTGGGCGAGCGAGGGCGTCGAATTTCCTGCGGACCGGGCCGTCTTCTCGGCGACCTGCACGAGCTGTCGGGCCGCCTCGAGCTCGGCACCTGCGAAGAAGGGCTCGTCAGGCACGCCTCCGGCATGATCGATCGTCTCCGCCGCGAGCCTCTCCCACGTGAGCCCGTTGGCGAGATGCCAGGTCGCAGCCTGGGCCACCTTCTGCGATATGACGCCGCTGGCGAGGCACTCCATCACGAAGGCCAGCCGCGGCTCATCGGACCAGGCCTCGAGCGCGATCATGCGATACGGCATGCGAGCCGAGGGCTCGGGCTTGCCATGCTCGAGGCAGACCGTCGCGAAGCGAAACACACGGGTCCGCCCCGGATGCAGCACGATCTCCGGACCGGGCTTCGTCGGCGTGGTCACATTGAATTGGCCACCGGCCGCAACCGTCGTCGCATGACGGGCGACCGCCACGTCCATCGCCTGCCTTACGCCCCACTTGGCCACGGGCTTGTCATGCAGCCAATCGGCGAATGATTCTCCGTGCGCGGCATACGACTCCTGCAGCCACTCCGGGGCATCGGCGACGAGCCAGCGGCGAAAGGCAACCCAGCTCGGGTCCTTCTCGCCATACACCTCGCGAGCAACCCAGCAGAAGCCGCCTCCACCGCCACCCATACCCATCCCACCGCCACCCATGCCGCCCATGCCACCGCCCATCGCCTGGCCGCCGCCCATGCCACCCATGCCGCCGCCACCCATGCCCATGCCGCCCATCTGCGCCAAGACGGGCACGCCGGCAAAGGCGGCGGGAAGACGGATCGTGAGCGGCTTGCCGCTCCGGTTGGTGAAGGCGATCTGCGCCGAGCGGGAGTCATCCGGCGTGAACTTCACGGCGACGAGGCCAGCCTGCTCAGCCTCGAGAACGTCGTGAACTGCCGGCCGGCTGGACACCGCCTTCGACGCAGCGAGCGACGGCTCTCCGGCCCAGGCAGGCCCCGCGACAGCGAGCACCACGACACAACCGACCGCCCAAACAACGCGACGCGACATGGCCAGACTCCGAGGCAGGGAGAAACCTCCCAAGTATGCCTTCGGCCCGTGACCTGACAAAAATGCACCGTGTGCCAGTCGCACCGGTCGTAGGGGCGGAAGCCCCGAAGAGTGTCCCGTCGCTTCCGCTGCGGGCTTCCTGACCGCGTTTTCGGAAACCCGGGGGATCCGGGCCCGGAAAGCCCCGGGCGGAAGCCCGGGGATCTCGCCGTAAACCGTAAACGGTGACTACCGCTTGCTGAACTGCGTGCCGCGGCGGGCACCACGGAGGCCGTACTTCTTGCGTTCCTTCATGCGGCCGTCACGGGTGAGAAGCCCGCCCTGCCGCAGCGGTTCCGCGAGTTCGACGTCGAACACCTTGAGCGCGCGGGCAATGCCGAGACGACAGGCGCCGGCCTGACCCGTCGGACCGCCACCGTCCACCCTGATGTCCACGTCCACCGCCGACTGCTTGCCGACCGTCTCGAGCGCACCGAACACGAGGTTGCGGTCCTTGATCGCCGGGAAATAGACGGCGAGATCACGATCGTTGACGCGAATCTTGCCGGAGCCGTTCTTCAGCCGCACGCGGGCCACGGCGGTCTTCCGCCGCCCCGTGGCGATGATGGTATCTCCACGCCGGGCCGACTTCGCCGGGCGTTCCTTCACGATCTGCTGCTCGTCGGACATGTCCATCCTCGTTGTCGGTATCAGGCGTTGAGAGTCTTCATGGGCTCAGGCTGCTGCGCCTGGTGCGGATGCTCGCCGCCGGCATAGACCTTGAGCTTGTCGAGCATCACTCGGCCAAGCCGCGACTTCGGCAGCATGCGGCGAACGGCCTCTTCGATGATCAGTTCGGGCTTGCGGTCGCGACGGTGCTCGGCCGTCTCTGTCCGGAGGCCCATGTAGCCCGTGTACCAGCGATAAACCTTCTGCTGCCACTTCTTGCCGCCGAACTCGATCTTCTCGGCGTTGATCACGACCACGTGATCGCCGGTGTCGACGTGCGGGGTGTACGTCGGGCGATGCTTGCCCATGAGCACCATGGCAATCTCGGTGGCCAGTTTCCCGACCCGCTTGCCGCTGGCGTCAACGAGCCACCACCGCTGCTCCACCTCGCCGGGCTTCGCCATGAAAGTCTTCATCGATCGCTCAAATCCGTGATTGGGATGCCGGGGGTTGCCGCTCCGGCGGAGCCCCGGAGAGTAGCAATGCCCTTGCTCTGGAGCAAGACACGCCCACGAAATCGCCTGCAAAATGGGCTCCCCGCCGCAGCCCGACCGCCCGGCGGGTGGCAGACGGTTGCGGCGTTTGGTCCCGCCAATCACACTCTGGGCCGTCCGCCGGCTCAACCTCCCCCCGTTCCAGGCAGTCACGCTCATGAAGGTCGCCGTCCTCAAGGAAACCTTTCCAGGCGAGCGTCGCGTCGCCCTTGTTCCTGCCGCCCTGCCGCCACTGAAGAAGGCAGGCCTCGAGATCCTCGTCGAGACTGGCGCCGGCGCCGCTGCCGGCATCGCCGACGACGACTACCGTGCTGCCGGAGCCGCGGTCGTGTCCCGCGACGAGGCGTTCGCGGCCGACTGCGTGCTGGCCGTGCGGACGGCCGGCGCCTGCGGCGACTCCTGGTGCGCCGACCGCGACCGCATCCGGCCCGGCCTCGTGATGATCGGTCTCTGCGATCCGCTCTCCACGCCTGAGGCCTGCCGCGAGGCGGCCGAGCGGGGCGCGACGCTGTTCTCGCTCGAACTCGTGCCGCGGATCACGCGGGCCCAGAGCATGGACGTGCTCTCCAGCCAGGCCAACATCGCCGGCTACCGCGCCGTGCTGCTCGCCGCCACCACGCTGCCCCGCATCCTGCCGATGATGACGACCGCGGCAGGCACCGTCACGCCGGCCAAGGCGCTCGTGCTCGGCGCCGGCGTCGCCGGCCTGCAGGCGATCGCGACGGCGAAGCGGCTCGGCGCGCAGGTGAGCGCCTACGACGTGCGGCCCGCCGTGAAGGAGCAGGTGCAGAGCCTCGGGGCGAAGTTCGTAGAACTTCCGCTTGAGACCGGCGCGAGCGAGACGGCCGGCGGCTACGCCAAGGCAATGGGCGAGGAGTTCTACGCCAAGCAGCGGGAGTTGCTCGGCAAGGTCGTGGCCGACAGCGACATCGTGGTCTGCACGGCGCTCATCCCCGGCCAGAAGGCACCGGTGCTCGTAACCCGCGACATGGTGGCGCGGATGCGGCCGGGCAGCGTGATCGTCGACATGGCCGCCGAGCGGGGCGGCAACTGCGAGGGCTCGAAGCCCGACGAAACCGTCGTCATCGACGGCGTCACGATCCTGGGTCCCACGAATCTCGCGGCCGACGTGCCCGTCCACACGAGCCAGCTGTACGCCAAGAACATCGCCACCTTCCTGGCCCACCTGGTGAAGCACGGCCTGCCCGAGATCGCGGCCGACGACGAGATCTGTCGCGACACGCTCGTCGCCCGCGGCGGCCAGATCGTCCACCCGAAGGTCCGCGAACGGGCCGGCCTGCCCCCACTCGAGTCCCTCGCCGGCTGATCCATTTCAGACGCCCCGGATGCCATGCCCATGACGTTCCTGCTTCCACTCGTCGCCGACGCCGTCACTGCCGAGGATCCGGCCGCCCGGTTCATCCGTCTGCTCACCGTCTTTCTGCTCGCCATGTGGGTGGGCTTCGAGGTGATCATGAAGGTGCCGCAGCGGCTCCACACGCCGCTGACCAGCGGCTCCAACGCCATCTCCGGGATCACGGCGGTGGGGGCGATCGTCGTCGCCGGGGCGCTGGCCACGAAGGGGGGCACGCTGCTCGGGTTCCTGGCGGTCGTGCTCGCCATGATCAACGTCGCAGGGGGCTTCGTCGTCACCCACCGCATGCTCGAAATGTTCCAACCCAAAAAGAAGTAGCCCCGGAAGAAGTAGACCGACATGTCGAGCCAAGCCTGGATCAATCTCGCCTACCTCGCCGCCTCGATGCTGTTCATCGTGGCCTTCAAGCTCATGACCGGCCCGCGGACGGCCGTGAAGGGCAACTACCTCGGCGCCGCCGGCATGGCGATCGCTCTGATCGCTGCCTGCTTCGAGCACCAGGTGGTGGAGAGCGTGGCGAAGAACGGCTCCTGGCCGCTCATCATGCTGGCCATCGGCGGCGTGATCGGTGGCGTGATCGGCGCGACGATGGCGCTGAAGTATCCGATGACGGGAATGCCGCAGATGGTGGCGCTCTTGAACGGCTTCGGCGGTGCGGCCTCGACGCTCGTGGCCGGCGCCGAACTCTGGAATGCATCCGCCGCCGCCCTGCCTCCGGCCGATCCGCTCGCCCCGTGGACGCAGTTCGCGATCGCCACGGCCCTCACCGGCCTGATCGGGGCCGTCACGTTCTGGGGCAGCCTCGTCGCCTTCGGCAAGCTCGAGGAGCTGCCACAGTTCAAGAAGGCCTGGACGAACCCCAACCGCCACTGGATCAACATCGGCCTGGGCGTCGCCACGCTGCTACTCATCTGGGGCGTATGCGCCAACCCGTCGTCGAACCTGCTCTTCTGGCTGCTCGTGGCCGCCGGCAGTGCCTTGGGCTGCACGCTCACGCTCCCGATCGGCGGGGCCGACATGCCCGTCGTGATCTGCCTCCTGAACAGCTACTCCGGCCTCGCTGCCGCGGCCGCGGGCTTCGTGATCGACAACTCGGTGCTCGTGATCGCGGGCTCCCTCGTGGGCGCCTCGGGGTTGATTTTGACCGCGATCATGTGCCAGGCGATGAATCGCTCGCTGGTGGGCGTGCTCTTCGGCGGCCTCGGCACCACGACGGCCGCGAATGCCGACGACGTCTACGCCGGCAAGGTGAAGAGCGTGAGCGCCGAAGAGATTGCGATGGTGCTCGAGGGCGCCGACCGTGTCGTGATCGTGCCGGGCTACGGCCTCGCCGTGGCCCAGGCCCAGCATGCCGTCCGCGAACTGGCCAATGCCTTGGAGAAGCGGGGCACGACCGTCGAATATGCGATCCACCCGGTAGCCGGCCGGATGCCGGGCCACATGAACGTGCTGCTCGCCGAGGCCGACATCCCCTACGAAAAGCTCCGCGAGATGGACGACATCAATCCCACGTTCCCGGAGACCGACGTGGCGATCGTGATCGGCGCCAACGACGTGGTGAACCCCGCGGCCCGCACCGATCCCAAGAGCCCGATCGCCGGCATGCCGATTCTCGACGTCGACAAGGCGAAAACGGTGGTGGTGGTAAAGCGGTCGCTCTCGCCGGGCTTCGCCGGCATCCCCAATCCCCTCTTCGCCGCCGACAACACGCTGATGTATTTCGCGGACGGCAAGAAGGCCATCCTGGATCTCACGGCCGCGCTCGAGAAGGGCTGATCAGCCGAGCACATCAGCCCAGAGGGCGTCTGACACGAGGAGGCCGGTTCTGGTGAGACGGACACGGCCGCCGTCGTCGATCGCGATGCCCTGCTCGACCCAGCGGGCAACCGCGGGGCCGACGAGTGAGTCGAGCGTGAATCCACTCGTTGCATGAAAGGCGCCGCGGGCGAGCCCGTCGCGGCGGCGCAGGCCCACGACGATCCGCTCGCGGGCCGCCTGCTCGTCGGTCATCGCGTCGATGTCTCCGCTGGCGGGCTCGCCAGCGAGCACCTTGTTCATCCAGGTGGTCGTGCTGCGGTGGTTCGTGATCCGGATCCGCCCGTCGAATCGCGCGGCACCTGGCCCAAAGGCCTCCCAGGGACGGCAGTCCCAGTAGGCCTCGTTGTGCCGGCAGCGGAAGCCGGGCCGAGCGAAGTTCGACACCTCGTAGTGCTCGAAGCCGGCCGCCTCGAGCCGGTCGATGGCCGTCTCGAACATCGTCCCCTCGAGCGATTCTTCGGCCGGCCGCAGCTCGCCCCGCAGCCGTGCCGACTCGAACGCCGTGCCCTTCTCCCACGTGAGACAGTAGACCGACACATGCTGCACGCCGAGAGCCGCCGCCGCGGCCAGATCGGCCTCCACGCCGGCGAGCGTCTGCCCCGGCGCGGCCGTCATCAGGTCGAGGCTCACGACGAGCCCCGCGTCGAGCAGCCGGCCTGCCGCGGCCCGCACGTCGTCGGGCCCATGGTCGCGGTCGAGCGCCCGAAGCGTGGCCGCGTCGAGCGATTGGCCGCCGAGGCTCACGCGGGTCACGCCGCAGTCGCGGGCCGCCGCCACGAAGTCGGCCGTCACGTCGAGCGGATTGGCCTCGACCGTCACCTCCGCATCGGCGACCAGCCGCAGCCGTTCATGAAGCAGGCCGAAAAGCCGCCGCAGCCCCGCGGGCCCGAGGTGCGAGGGCGTGCCGCCGCCGAGGTAGAGCGTGTCGAACTGAAGATACGCCGGATCGGTCCCCGACTCCGAGGCGACGGGAATCCGAGTGAGTTCCCGCGTGAGTGCCGCGAAGTATCGCTCGATGAGATCGTCGCGGCCCGCCACGAGTGTGAAGTCGCAGTAGCCGCAGCGGTGGCGGCAAAACGGCACGTGCACGTAGGCGTGACGGGGAGACGCATTCATTGCACACGTCACTATACGGCGGGGCGACGCGGTCGGGGCGACGCGGTCAACTCGCCCAACCCGGCTCGGGGCTGCCCGTGCTCCCTCGCCGGACGTTCGCTACGGGCATCCTGCCCTTCGCTCACTCGATGACGACTGCGCTTCGCCATCCATGGCTTCGCTTGTCGTCATAC
>JBILVW010000147.1:0-6933 GCA_044370205.1 Pirellulales bacterium
GCCGGCACCGGCGTGTCGGCGTCGTCGAGGCCGTCCCACATCCAGGTCTGCGGCCCGGCCGGATAGGGCTGAGCGCCGAGGCCGGTACGGATCAGTTTTCCCGCCGGATCGCAGATCGCGAGGCTCACCTTCGCCGGTTCGTCGAGCGTGAAGGAGATCGGGATGAAGCCGTCGGCGCGGCTGCTGGACGACGACTTCTCGGCCAGCTCGAGATTGCCCTTCCGCTCGAAGATCGCCCTGCCCCAGGAACTCGGCCCCATGTAGCCGAGGTCGCCGCTGGCGGCGGTGCGGACGTCGGTCATGCCTGTCCGCACCGCGGTGCCCTGGTCGTTGCCCCAGTGGACCTGCCACTGCATCTGCACGCCGTCGCCCCCCGCGAGCGGCCGCGGCGCCCGCAGCACGGCCCAGGGAATCCGGTACTCGCAGGTGGAGCCCTTGCCGTCGGCGTCGGGCCGGTAGGCCCCCTCGACGCCGGGCGGGTTGAGCACGAAGTCTCTGAATTTCAGCTCGTAGGTCGCCGAATACCCGGCCTTCCCGTCCTGCGTCGAATACCAGAGCGTGACATGGTTGACGAACTTCTGATCCTCCAGCGACATCTGCCCGCCCGTGATGCGGGAGGCCGTGGACGTGATGTCGGGATTGGAGACGATGCGGAGCTGGATTGCGTCGGCGTTCCAGGCCGACTTGTTATCGCCGCCGAAGGCATAGTTGTTTTGCATCGGCGTCGGATCCTTGACGTGGGCGCCGACGTAGAGGAACTCCTCGTCGTACATCATCGCGCCGCGGACGGAGTACGACCCCTTGCTCGACTCGTCGATGAACATCGTGATCGCACCGGAGAGATCCCAGTCGTCGAGGCTGCCGTCGATCACGACCTTGCCCGGCGGCGGAACGACGTGGATTTCCGAGTGATCGGTCTTGTTGACGATCGCGACATAGGCGAAGGCCGAAGAACCCCAGAGGAGCACGAGGACGGCCAGCATCGAGCGTTTCATCGGTTCACTCCGAGTGTCGTCAGGGTTGCCGGCGGGCGGCTGCGCTGGTACGGCTGACCGTACGTCGGCCTCGTCGGCGCCGCCATCACCCAAAAGATTGATGCACTGGTTTTTCAGTGGTGTGCGAATCCCTCCACGCGAGGCCAGGAGATGCCACGAGCGAAGAAGGTCGAGGCAGAGCAGATCATTGGGAAACTCCCAGCATGATGGCTGGTATGGCCTCTTGTGTTCAGGAGGACTGAATCTCGAGACGAGGGAGACGGTTGAGAAGCCGCGAGCGTTCGGGCTACGCTATCTCGACGACGTGGAAATACCACCAGGAGATGGGACATGTGGCGGCTCATTGTGATTGCTTGCGCAGGAGCCGTGGCGCACGGATGGGCTCGGGCAGCCGAGAAGGCCCCTGCCAGCCTCGTCCCGCAGCGGCCCAACGTGATCCTCATCCTCGCCGATGACCTGGGCTACGGCGACGTCTCATGCAATGGCGCCGCGCGGATCCAGACGCCCCACATCGATCGGCTGGCCCGCGAGGGGCGACGCTTCACCAGCGGCTACTGCTCCGCCTCCACCTGCACGCCCACCCGCTACTCGCTGCTCACCGGTGAATACGCCTTCCGCCGTCGCGGCACCGGCATCGCCCCGCCGAACTCGCCGTGTGTGATCCCCTTGGGCATCCCCACGCTGCCCGCCATGCTTGCGCAGGCGGGCTACCGGACAGCCGTGGTCGGCAAGTGGCATCTGGGCCTCGGTGAGCAGAGTGCCGGCCCCGACTGGAACGGCCGTCTCGCTCCCGGCCCGCTGGAGCTGGGTTTCGATGAGGCGTTCATCCTGCCGACGACGAACGACCGGGTGCCGCAGGTATTCGTCGCGGGGCATCACGTGAAAAACCTCGACTGCGCCGATCCACTCTGGGTCGGCATGCAGAAGCCCGCGCCGGACCACCCCACCGGCGTCGAGCACCGCAACGAACTGAAGATGGACTGGTCGCACCGGCACAACGACACGATCCACAATGGGATCAGCCGGATCGGCTTCTACACCGGCGGCCAGTCCGCGCGGTTCCGCGACGAGGACCTGGCCGACATCTGGGTCGCCGAAAGCGTGCGTTTCATCGAGTCGTGTGTCAGCGATGACCAGAGGCAGCCGTTCTTCCTGTATCTCGCATCACACGACATCCACGTGCCGCGGATCGCCCACGAGCGGTTTCAGGGAGCGACGCCGCTCGGGCCCCGGGGCGACTGCATCGTGCAGCTCGACTGGACCGTGGGCCAAGTGATGAAGGCAGTCGAGCGGCTTGGCGTCGCCGAGGAGACGCTCCTGGTGTTTTGCAGCGACAACGGGCCGGTCCTCGACGATGGCTACCGTGACGACGCGGTCGAGAAACTCGGCGACCACGCTCCGGCTGGGCCGTTTCGCAACGGCAAATACAGCGTCTACGAAGGAGGCACGCGCACTCCGTTCATCGCGTGGTGGCCGGGACACATCGCTCCGGGTGTTTCGGACGAGATCGTCTGCACGATCGACCTGGCCGCGAGCCTGGCCCACCTGACCGGGCAGGCGATCGCGAGCGGATCTTTTCCCGACAGCGTCGACGTGCTCCCTGCCCTCCTCGGCACGGGAGATGCCCGTGGCCGCACGTCGCTCGTCCAGCAAGACAACGGCACGTCCGGCTGCTTCGGCTATCGGGAGGGCAAGTGGAAGCTCGTCCGCCTCCCGCCGGGGAAAAATGACAGCCGAGCGAACGGCGCATCCGGCCCCCTCGAGCCCCGCGACGCGCTCTACGACCTCGACGCCGATCCCGGTGAGACAACGGACGTCCGAGACCGCTTCCCCGAAGTGGCCGCCCGACTCTCGCGAGACCTCACTCGACTGACCAAGCCGTGAAAGTCACCACTTTTCGCTTCGGCTCGACACCACCACGCCGCCGGGCTGTTCGACGGTGATCGCGAAGGCCGTCGCCCGGCTGACCGGAAGCCGCGGGCAGCACGAGAGCGGCGACAAGGGCGAGATGGAGCGATGAGCAACGCATGAGGATTCCCTTTCAGGAGATGTGGAGAGGCCTGTCGTCGGCTTCACGCGACTCCCCTCATGGGCCTTCCTGCGGCTCCTCGGCTCCGTTCCCGGCCGGATTCTCTTCGCCAGGCCCGTCAGTGCCGGTCTTCTTCTTGGCTTTGCGCTTGGCCCATATTTTCGGAGCTTCATTGAGGAAGCGGTCGAAGGTCCAGTTCCAGTAGGCGAAGCGCCGTTCGGCGAGAGCGTCGCCGGCCATCTCGCGGCGGGCGCGATCGCGCAGGTCGGTCATGGTGGCCACGACTTCGGGCGGATACATGGCCCGGAAGTTGCCGCCCCGGATGTATCCGACATCGCCGTTCGCCTCGGGCCACGGCGTGTTCTCGAATCGCTCGCATTGCAGACGCAGGAGTTCCTTGCAGGTCTCGCCCGCCTTGCCGAACATCCGGGAGCACAGGCTGTCGAGGATGGCGTCCACGTCTACGTCAGGGTTCCACAGCACCTTCATCCAGACATAGTTGGTGGGCGCGCTGGTGGACCATTCGCGGATCGTCCCCGCATTGAGATAGGAGCCTTCCAGGATGTCACGGTTGGCGCGGTAGTAGTCCTGCACGAGATGCGGATACTGGACCGGAGCATTGGTCCACTCGGGCAAACGGTGCGAATACTCCCAGGTGGTGATCTTGCCGCCCACGGCCTTGCTCCACGCCCGCAACTGGTTCTGCATATTCGCTCGTGTCCCGCCTTGCCGCATCAGGCCGAAGGCCGTGGTGCACATCTGGACCTCGAGGTTGTCCGGACACTCGAAGCCCTCCGGGCAGTTGGTGTAATTCCAGTAGGGAAGGTAGATCACCCGCTTGTCCGGCCAACGCTTCTTGACCTCCTCGCACATGCGTTTGACGAACACACCCATGGTCTTCGACGCCCGGCCGTAGGTGCCAGCATCCGGCTCCCAGAGCTTGCGGCACGGCTCGCAGAAGCAGCGCACCGCATGGTCGGCGGGCGAGACGGTGACGCAGGTATCCGTCACCCAGGAAACCGATTTGTCGTGATCCCAGCGGTCTTCGCAGCCCTTGAGAAGATAGTCGAGCGTCTTCGGCGAGCTGTAACAGAACATGCTCCAGTGGCGGGTGCCGTCCTCCTTGAGCGCGAACATGTCGTGCAGTTCCGGGTGCTTGCCCAAGTTTGCATCCCAGTTCTTCCACAGCTTCTGCGGTTCATGAACCTTGACGACATACGGCCAGCTGTTTCCTTCGCGCAGACCCGCCAGCATCGGCTGCAGTTCGACGGGCTCCGCACTTGGCGACAGCAGCGTCAGCGGCAGCGTCGGATCCCCCTCTTTGTGGAAATATAAGGCCCGCAGGCCTTTGTCCTTGTATGCCGCTGCGGAGAAGTCGCGCATGCGGAAGACCGGCTCGTCCGCATAGTGGACCGGCGGCACGGTCAGCGTCGCCTGCTCGACAATACAGCGGCCGCCGGCGGAGACCGGCCAGTACCAGCGCACGCCGATGCTTCGCTCGAGGAAGTCGGCCACGGCCCAAGCAGTGCCGTCGTTGACATACTGGGGCCGGTACTTCTTGATATTGAAGATGCGCTCCGTGGGCAGGGATTTCGTGCTACCCACCAGAAAGATCCGCTGCGCAGCCGTCTTGATGACGAACCCATCGATCGGGATGTCCGCTGCCACGATCCCGGCCTGGCGCGACTCCTCGCAATCCCCGATGATGATCGCAGCTTGGCCCGCCGGTGGAGGCTGGGCCGCCATCGTCAATTGCGCGCCCGAGGTCAGGCGAACGACTTCGAGGAGTTCGTCGATCAGCAGATTGAGGCTGGACGACCGGCTGGCCTCGGCCACATAGACCTGGGCCTTCGGTACTCCGTCGCGCACCAAGACCACTGGTGCATGGTCCGCCGCTGGCAGGAACCGGACCGGCGTCAGATCCGGCGTCTGGGCCGGCTCCGCCGCGGCGGCAGCGGCGATCAGCATCGGCAGCATCGCGAGCAGACAGACCCTGGCTGTGATGGACACGCCATTCTCCTGCCCGTGGACGGCGGCCCGCCTCTCCGCTCTCGGTGTTGCGTGTTCCGCGGGGCGGGCTCCTCCAGGATCAGCAGGCCCCAGCCGTTCGGATGCCATCGGCATTCGGCCGGCATGACGTTGTTGACGCCGGGCCAGGATGGCACCGAGACAGCTCGGGAATAACTGGTTCATGGAGTCCTTTTCATGGAATGGTTCTGCTGGTGTCCGTGCATGGCATCGTGCCGGTGAGCGTCACATTCTTTCTGTCACCAGCCTAGCGGCTTGCGCTGCCGATGCCCAACGTGCGGTCCCGCTTGCCGGTGGTCGGATCCCGCTGCACCAGCGTCTTCTACTCAGACTCCGGTTCGGTCACATGCCGCAGTCGTGCCGTAGGCTGCGTGGCCGTCGCTCACCTGCCCTCGAAACGGCCCCGTCACGAGCGTTTGTTCGCCGTTCGCGGCTTCGCTCTGCCCGCCGAAGCTCCCTGCGCGACCGCTGTCTCAACCGGGGCCGCGTTTCTTCGTCGCCTCGACGACCGCCCAAAACGGGTGCTGTCGGTCGGCCCGCAGCCGCAGGTCTTCGAGCAAGAGTTCGATGTCGGCCGCGATCCGGCCCGAGTGGGCCTGCCTGCCGTCGATCGTCACCGACACCGGCCGCGCGAAATCGACCAGCTCGGGTGCCAGCCACACCTTCACGCGGTCGGCGCCGCACCGCACGGTGAGACTGTTGTTGGCCCCGGTCTTGGCCTCGATCGAGAGTGGCCGCGTGTTGGCCGGCGGCGGCCAGTTGGTCGGCAGCACGACCGTTCGCGGCGGCGCCGACTCCATCTCCACCCACCAGAAGAACCGGTCCCACGGCCGCATCGACACCACGTCGATCGCCTGCGGGAAGAACGTCCGCTGCTTCCGCCCCATCCAGTCGAAGAGCCGGATGATCTCGTCGGAATAGTGCTCGTGGCCGCGGCCACGGTATTCGACGTAGGTGAGGTCGAAGCCGCGGTCGAGGCAGCGGTCGAGGTCCACGGCGTTGCGGGCGATCGTGGTGCCGTCGAGCTCGCCGCCGACGACGTAGATCGGGAGCGACTTCGCGTTGGGCCAGTAGTGCCGCACGTAGCGGTCGGCCGTGGGCGTGATCATGACGAGCCCGGCCCAGAGATCGGGGTGGGCGAGCGCGATGTCCCAGGCCGCATCGCCGCCGAGCGAATGACCCGACAGAAACACGCGGTCGGAGTCGATCGAAAACCGCCGCAGGGCCGACCGCAGCGCGGCGAGCACGGCCGCATGTTCGCGGGCCGAAAACTCGTAGGCCGATTGTCCCTGGCGACCCCAGGCCGGCGCGATCACGATCGTGCCGTGCCGCGTGGCCTGGCCGCGGCGGAGACCGTCGGGGCCGGGCGGGCCGGCCCACCATTCGATCTGATTGAGCGGCGTGGACACGGCCGAGTGCAGCGTGACCACCGCGGGATACCGCCGCAGCGGATCGTATTCCGGAGGCAGCTGCACGAGGCACGAGATATCGGGACCACCTCCCGGCAGCGGTACCGCGAGCTCGAAGAGCCCGGGCGAACGCGGCTCCGGCGGATCGAGCGGCGGCCGCATCGAGGCGGCCACGGCCGCGATCGTGGCCGCGTCGAAAGCCTCCTCGTCGCGGAGCTTGACGATCACGCCGCGGCGGGCTTCCTCGGCGTCGGCCCGGAGATATTCCCGCACGAGCTCCCGCACCCGCACGGCCGAGAGGGCCACCTTCAGGTTCGCGGCGTTGCCCGGCGTCTGGAGCCAGCCGTTGATGGCCAGGGCCACCGCGCGGTCGGCGGCCATCGACGGATCGGTGCCGAGCTGGTCGAACGTGGCCAGCCGGCCGAGCGTGGCGAACGAGAGCCCCTGCTCGATCTCGGCCACGACCGCCGTG
>JBILVW010000148.1:0-6833 GCA_044370205.1 Pirellulales bacterium
TCGGGCGGTTCAACGGAAAGCTCGAGGAGGCCTGCCTGCGGAACAAAGTGGAGCGGGTCGTGGTCGACACCGGCCGCAATCCAGCCGAGGTGCTCGTCGACTATCTCAATGCCCGCAGCCTGCGAATCCGCGGGTGAAATGAGGGACGGGAGCGATTTGCGCTGCGAAAATCGCTCCCGTCCCTATATTTTTGCCATGGCCGCTAACGCTTGCGTTCGCAACGATTCATTGTCGCGTTCCATCGCGTTACGCCTGGCCTGCCACGCCGCAGGCATGGCCCTGCTCGTCTGGTGCATGTTCGACGTGCGCGCAGAGGAGCCGGCCCCGGTTCGGATCGCGGCCGCCCCCGAACTGCCGGCGACGCTCCCGTGGGATCTGGTCGTCCTCAGTCAACCCCCGGTGGTCGAGTGGCTCGATGAGAAATCGCCCGTGCGGTCGCTGCTCTACGCGGGTGAGCCTTGTGGCGGCCGACCTACGCGGGTTTTTGCCTACTACGCCACTCCCGCGAGCGTCGGTGTTGATCGTGAACAGTCGGCCTCGGCCCCGGGCAAAGCCCGGTGGCCAGGCGTCGTGCTCGTGCACGGTGGGGGAGGAACAGCCTTCGCCGAATGGGTGACGCTCTGGGCCAAGCGCGGCTATGCGGCCATCGCCATGGATCTGGCAGGCTGCCGACCTGACCCGGCGGGCACGAAGAAGAACGCCGTCGTCCGGATGGCCAACGGCGGCCCCGGCCAGGATCACAAGGACAAGTTCGACACGATCGCGACGCCGGATGTCAGCGACGACTGGCCTTACCACGCCGTGGCTAACGTCATTCGTGCCCACTCCCTCCTGCGGAACCTTCCCGGCGTCGATGCCGGGCGCACGGCCGTCACGGGCATCAGTTGGGGCGGCTACACCACCTGCCTCGTCGCATCGCTCGACAGCCGCTTCCGCGCGGCGGTGCCGGTCTACGGCTGCGGCCACCTGCGCGACAACAGCTGCTGGCTCGGCGACTTCACCCGCATCGGTGCCGAACAGGCGACCCGGTGGTCGATGCTCTACGATCCTGCCAGCTACCTCCCGGCCTGCCGGGTGCCGATCTTCTTCGTGAACGGCACCAATGATTTCGCCTATCCTCTCGACAGCTTCATGAAAAGTCATGCCGACGCCCGGCACACCGACAGGAACATCCGTATCGAGGTCGACATGCCGCACGGCCACGAAGCGGGCTGGGCCCCGGCGGAGATCGGCGCCTTCATCGATGCGGCTCTGCTCGGCATGCCCCGCCTGCCGGTCATCGACGCGCCGGTGCGGGATGACCGCGGTGTTCGCTGCCGGGTCGTATCTGGCGGTCCGATCGCCTCGGCGGCATGTGTTTCCTCCACCGACGATGGGCCGATCAACAAGCTCTCCTGGCAGACCACGCCCGCCCAGGTTCATGCCGACGGCACGCTCGCCGCACCGCAACCCCCGGCAAATGTCCGTGTGTTTTTCTTCACGGCCACGACGCCCACAGGGCTCCGCGTGAGTTCTCCCGCCATCATCGCGCACGACCACTGAGTGCAAAGCAGAGAGGACCGTCATGGCAATGCCACGCCCATCGAGATCGCCGTGGCCGACGGGCGCGAGGCCCGCGATTGGCAGCTGCAGCGAAGCCGCGTCGAAAACCATACGAGTTTCCGGTTCGAGAAGAACATCGTCTGGTGGAATTCATCCACGCCGCTGGTGAAGGGAGATTGGACAAAGCAGCTCGTCGCGCGATCGAACTGCTACTGGAATGCATCGGGGCCGGTGGTCTTCCCGGGCGGCAAGGATCTCCTCGCACGGCAGGCCGCCGGCCAGAATGCCGACTCGATCGTGGCCGACCCGCGATTCAAGGATCCCCGCCACGGCGACTTTCTGCTCGCCGCTGATTCGCCCGCATCGTCAGCCGCTGGTTGCGGCAACTGGCGTCACCGATGCCGAAGGCGACGAATAACCGCCGATGCCGGCGGAGTTGACCGCAGCGAGCCTGAACACGTAGCTCACCCCGTTGCTCAGCTGCACGACCGAGGCCGACTGCCCGGTGCTCGCCGACGTGCGGGCCGTCTTCCACGACCTTCCGCCGTTGGTGGAATACTGGATCCGGTAGCTCGTGATGGCGGCATTGCCGTCGAATACCGGCGGGCTCCACGAAAGATCGACCCGCCGGTCGCCCGCCGTTGCGGCGACGATGGCCGGGGCCGTCGGCCTGGTGACCGGGGCCATCGGCGTCACGCCCTTCGAGGCCGCGGAGAACGCACCCCGGCCGACGGCATTCACCGCCGCCACCCGGAACACGTACCTCGTGCGGTTCGTCAGGTCCGTCACGGTTGCCCGGAGATTCGCAGACCCGCTCTGGACGAAATCGGTCCAGTTCGTGCCCCCATCGCTGCTGAACTGGATGACATAACTCGTGACCGGTCCGCCCGTGGTCGCCGTCGGCCGCTTCCAGGTCAGGGAAGCCATCCCGTTCCCCGCCTTCGCGACGACGCCCGTGGGCGGCCTCGGCAGGCTGCCGGCCGGCGCCGCAACAGGCTGGAAATCGAGCTTCACGTTCGAGGAGACGACCTGCACGCCGCTCACCTGACGTGCCTCGCCGAGGTTCGCCCCTGACGCAGTCACCGTGTAGGTGCCGCCGGGCACCTGGAGCTGATATCCGCCGGCCGACATCGTGGTGGTCGTGAAGTTTCCGCCCGGCCCGCTGACGTCGATCGTGACGCCGCCGAGCCCCTCACCGGCGTCGTACCGGCGGTTGCCATTGCCGTCTCGGTAGGCCACACCGAGCACGAACGCGTCGCCGTAGCCGGAGCGGTTGCCGAAATTCTGCGTGACAACGAGCGGGCCGACGCTGGTGGCAGCCGAGGTTTCCGCCGTGATGCCGACGCCAAAGTCGCGGAAGTCTGGGTCCATGATCATCTTCCGATGGCCGCGGTCGGGTACGGCCCAGTCGATGGCGAAGCCGGAGTGGGCATGGAAGACGTTCTTGGAGAAGGCGAACACGTTCTCCCCGGCGGCGGAGTACCCTGCATACCCCGCGTTCCGAAACCGGTCGACGAGGCCCGGCTCGCCAGGCAGCTGATGCGACTGCTCGTCGTGGGAGATGATCAATGCCGTGTGGCGGGCGGCGGCGGTGGACAGATTCTCGTTCCAGGCGAGCGGTGCGACCGGCCGGAACGCCGCCCAATCAGCCTGGATCGAGCTGCCCGTCTGATCCTTGAAATACCTGATCGCCGCGTTCGCGTCGGGATCGCGGGCTGTCAGTGGACCGAGGCTCGTGAACAGCACCTGAAGTTCGGCCTGCGGATCCATCCGCATCCGGTTGACGTGCTCGAGCATCTCCTGCGCCTGGGCGCTGGGATCGAATGCGAGTAGCGTTCGCGACTCCAGCTGTTCGAGCCTGAACGCCGCTCGTTCCTGCGGCCGCGCCTGCCGGCGGTGCCGCCGTTTCACCACGCCGTGTCCAAACCAGCCACGCATGCCCATCACGACGTCGTCCTTGTCGATCAACCCCGTCCGTTCCGCCCGACGGCCCGGCTCCCTCGCGGCCAATCATACGGCGGCCTGTCGGCAGACTCCGCGAACGCGTGCCCACCAGGCACGCACGGACCGGGGACCTGTGCCTTCCTCGAGGCTTCGGTCCCGTTGCTACGCGGCATCAGGCCCCGGTGTTCGACGGCCCGGAACGGGCTGCCTGAACCACCGAATCCTTGCGGACACCTTGGTGATTACCGCCGTCTCGCGAGCTCCGCCGCCGCCATCTCGTCGAGCGTCGTCTCCCGCAGGCGGCTGCCGTACTTCTCCGTCAGCCACGGCATCGCCTCCTCGGCGACGTCGGCCTGGATCAGCACGAGGTCGCCCGGCCGGGCCGAATCCAGGACGAGCTGCACCGAGGAGGTCCAGGTGCCCCCCGCTTCGGCCGCCGTCGCCCGTGGCGTGGCCGCCGCGACGATGCCTTGGCCGATGAGCCGCGTGATGTCGCCCGGCTGCCGGCCGCGGATGTAGGCGTCTTCGTAGACGACCACGCGGTCGAACTCCGCCCCGAGAAGCCGCCCCTGGTCGATCATGTCGTCATCGCGACGGTCGCCGGCCGCCGAGTAGACGGCCAGCCGCCGGCCGTGCGGCAGCGTGCGGATCACGCCGCAGATCTGCTCGAGCGACGGCACGTTGTGACCGTAGTCCACGAGCACCGAAACGCCCTCGAGATCGAGCAGGTTGAACCGGCCCGGCGAGCCGTCGGCGTTGCTCGCAAACGTCTCGAGGCCGATGCGGACGAGCTCGAGCGGCACGCCCAGCCGCCAGGCCGCGGCGGCGCTGGCAAGCGCGTTTTCCACCTGGAACGACACGAGCCCCTTGTGCACGAGCGGCACCTTGTCGAGCTGCGCCAGCCGCGTCTCGCGGGGCCCGTCGCAGAGCACGATCCAGCCCTCGCGAATGGTGGCCGCCCGCCCGCCCGCGGCCAGATGCTCGACGACGACCGGATTGGCCGGATCGAGGGCAAAGTAGACCACCTCACCCTTGCACCACTTCTTCATGCCGACGACGAGCGGGTCGGCCGCGTTGAGCACGGCGGCCCCGCCCGGACGCACGGCGGCGACGATCGCCCCCTTCACCCAGGCCAGCTTCTCGGGCGTGTCGATCTCGCCGATGCCGAGGTGGTCGCCCTTGCCGATGTTGGTCACCACCGCGACGTCGCAGCGATCGAACCCGCAGCCCTCGCGGAGGATTCCGCCCCGGGCCGTTTCCAGCACGGCGGTCGTGACCGTGGGGTTGGCGAGCACGCGGCGGGCGCTCTGTGGGCCGCTGCAGTCACCGGCGTCGATCTGCCGGCCGCCGATCCACACGCCCTCGGTGCAGGTCGTGCCGACCGTCCCCCCACCGGTGGCCGAGATGTGCGAGAGCAGCCGCACGACCGTCGTCTTGCCGTTGGTGCCGGTCACCGCGGCCGTCGGGATCCGGCCGTTCTCGCCTTCGGGGAACATCGAGTCCACGATCGCGCGGCCCACGTCGCGGGGCGTGCCCACCGTTGGCTGCAGGTGCATCCGCAGCCCGGGGGCCGCGTTCACCTCGATCACCGCGCCCCGCTGCGACTCGAGCGTGCGGGTGATGTCGGTCGTCACGATGTCGATGCCGGATACGTCGAGACCCACGATCCGCGCCGCCTCGACGGCCAGCGCGGCCACTTCGGGATGCACCGAGTCAGTCACGTCCTCGGCCGTGCCCCCGGTGCTCAGGTTGGCGTTCTGCCGCAGGAAGACCACCCGTTCCACGGCGGGCACGCTCTCGGGCACGAGCCCCTGCTCGGCGAGCACGGTCAGCGCCACTTCGTCGATGGGGATCGGCGAGAGAACGTCGGCATGATCGCCGCACCGCCGCGGATCCTCGTTGACGGCCTCGACGAGCTGTCGCACGGTGGCGATACCGTTGCCGACCACGGCCGGACGGTACCTCCGCGCGGCCGCCACCATCTTGCCACCGACCACGAGCAGCCGGTAATCGTCGCCGGCGACGAACCGCTCGACGACGACCGACGAATCCTCGTCGCGGGCGATGTGCCAGGCCTTCTCGACCTCGGCCTGCCCCGAAAGGTTCACCGAGACGCCCCTACCTTGGTTGCCGTACCGCGGCTTCACCACGACGGGCGTGCCGATGTCGGAGGCCACTCGCCAGGCGTCGGCGGCGTCATCCACCGGCCGCCCCTCGGGCACCGGAATGCCCGACTCGGAAAGCAGGGAACGCGTCAGCTCCTTGTCCTGGGCGATCGTCTCGCCGATCGCACCGGTCGCGTCGGTCTCACTGGCCATGATCCGCCGCTGCTTGGCTCCGTAGCCGAGCCGCACGAGCGAACCGCTGTTGAGCCGCCGCACGGGGATGCCGCGGGCCACGGCTGCCTCGACGATCGACCGCGTGCTCGGGCCGAGCTGCACGTCGAGCAGTACCTTGCGGAGCCGCTTCACCTCGGCCGTCACGTCGAAGGGAGTGTCGTCGATGGCCGCCATCAGCAGCCGGTGGGCCGTGTGGAAGCATTCGATCGCGAACGCCTCCTCCTTGTATTCGATCACCACCTTGTAGACGCCGCGAGTGTTGGCCTCCCGGGCGCGGCCGTAGCCCACCGGCGTGCCGGCGAGCGTCTGCAGTTCGAGCGTCACGTGCTCCAGCACATGCCCCATCCAGGTGCCCGTGCGGAGCCGCTCGAAGAACCCGCCGCGCTCACCGATCGAGCAGCGGTGCTCGATCATCGTGGGCAGCCACGACATGATCCGCTCGTTGAATCCCGGAAGCGTGTTCGAAGGAAAGTCTTCGAGGCGGCCGAGATCGACCCAGGCCTCGAGGCAGGGAAACGAAGCCCACTGGTTCGGACCGCGCAGAGCCTTGAGCGACAGAATCTCCATGGTAGGAATTTGCATGCCTATTCGACCCCGTGCAGACGCGTGCAGGGATCGGGTGGTGTGCGCCTCAACCAGCCGCCGGACATTCCGGCGGATGTGCCTGGATAGGAGGCCGCACGTTTGACAGCTTGGCTGCGGCGGCGCGTCGCCGACGCAGTCCTGTCTGCCGGGGCAGACAGCCATGCTGACCTGACAGGAGGAATCGTCAGGGTGGCGGCTGGCAGTCGGGCGCCGCGGGCGGAAGGCCTCCGACGACACGGGGTGCCGCCGGCAGGTTCGAGAGCAGTCTCGAGAACAACGAGGGGGAGGGATTCCCGTCGAACAATCGACCGGCCAAAGTGGCCATGGGAAGAAAGGATTCCTACACCGGGAGTTCGGATTGCACCGCCGCACGCCACACGGACGCGCGTTCGCTTGCGGTACCCGTTTCTCTCGGCACCATGA
>JBILVW010000149.1:0-6804 GCA_044370205.1 Pirellulales bacterium
AGCCGGGCCGGCCTCGTCGAAGCCGAGGCCGAGGTGCCGAAGGCCGTCGCCGACTCGCTGGCCGGAGGCCAACTCGGCATCTTCGACTACTACAAGCTCAGAAACCTGCAGGCCGACACCGACATGCGCCGCACGATCGCGGGCGGCACGGCGCCGGCCGCAGCGGCCGTGCAGTAAGGTCGCGGAGCACACGCGATGCATGCGATTGTCTTCGCCGCCGGACTCGATTGGCTGGAGGCGTTGCTGCCGTTTCTGTTCGTGCTCTTCTGGATCGTGTCGCAGGTCGTCAACGTGTTTCGCAACGTGGCCGGCCGCGGAAAGCCGCAGCTCCCCGCGCCGCCTCGGCCGCCGGTCGAACGCGTTGACGACGTGCGGGCCGATCTCGAACGGCAGATCGGGGATTTTCTCAAAGAGCGAGCCCAGCCGCGTCGAGAGTTTCCCCCGGAGCCCGTGCGGATGCCTCCGCAGCCGAAGCCGGCGGCACGATCACAGTCGGCACCGCGGCCGCAGCCGGGCAGCGCGAGATCCGAGCAGCCGAAGCCGGTCGCCACGCGGCCTGCCGGAGGAGCCGCCGCAGCCGAGCCGCGGGCTGGTCAGCCGCCGTCTTCGAGTCGCCTCGGCACCCTGGGTGATCATGGTGGGGATATCGCGCAGCATGTGCGGGATGCGTTCGCCAAGGACCTGGAGCATCGCCCGGCTCGGCTCGCCAAGCCGACGGCTGCGGGGGAGGTCGCCGCGCGGCCAGCGCCGGCCATGGACGAACTTGTCACGCTCGTTCGCGATCCGAACGCGCTTCGTCGGCTGTTCCTCGTCCGCGAAGTCCTCGATCGGCCGACCGATCGCTGGGAGTGAGGGGCATGCCAGCACGCCGTGCCAGCATGGCCGCAAGGCCGGTGCAGCCTGCCCGAACCGCCCCGACGGGGCGACTCCCCCTGCTTGAATGGGCGTTTTGTCGGGGTTTTCTGCAGTTTTGCCGGCGGCCACTCCGCTTCGAATTCGCGGCTTGAGCGGCCACCGCGAGTGGTCTACAAGAGGGTCAGAAGGGCGGCTTTGGCCCCCCGGCCGCGAGCGCGTAGACGAGGACGCCCAAGCCTCGTCTACGCGCTTCTTTTTTCGCCTCGATCATGTGTGTGATCACCGGCATCCATGGATGGAGCCGCCGATGAATTGGTCGCCGACCTGCTGCCTCGCCTTCGTTCTGTGCGTCTTGAGCGGCGGCGGTGTCATCGCCTCCGAGTCCGACGCCCTCGATCCCGCCGCGACCACCGCGGCGCTTCCGCTTACCGTGAAGGTCTCCGCGGCGCACACCTATCTGCGGGCCGGGCCGAGCGACGACTTTTATCCCACCGAGCGACTCGCGTTCGGCACGCCCGTCGAGGTCTGGGCGTTCGACGACTCGGGCTACTGCGCCGTGCGGCCCGTGCACGGGAGCTTCAGCTGGATGCGGCGCTGCGATGTCGATGATGCTTCGGCGGCGAATATGGTCGACGCACGACAGGGCGGCTGGCTGGGCGTGGTCGTGACCGACGCCGCCATCGCCCGGGTCGGTTCGCAGCTCAACGACCTGCGGCACGTGACCCAGCTGGCGCTCGAGGCCGGCGAGCGGGTGCGGGTGCTGGAGGCGGTCACCATTCCCGACGGGCGTCATGCCGGTGACTGGGTGCGGATCGAGCCGCCGGCGGGTGAGTTTCGCTGGGTGCGAGGCGAGGAACTCGCGCTGCCGCCCGAACTCGCGGGTGTGGTGGCGACGAGCGAGCCTGAGGTGGGAGCGGGGCTGGCCGCCGCGGGCGACGCGATCGCCGCGATCCGCGATGCGGGCAACGCCGTGCAGCAGGCCGTGGCCCAGATCAATGATCCGAATGCCCGGCCGATCGATGCCGCGTCAGCCAACCAGACGAGCGGCGCGGTGCAGGTGAGCGGTATCGATCCGGTGCCCGGAGCCGGTGAGCCGGTCGTGCCGGCTGCCGAACAGCCCGGGCTGCTCAATCCGCTGCCGCTGGCCAACAAGCTGTTCGCGGGCTGGCTGCCGCGCGGCACCAACGTGTTCGAGGGGCCGGGCAGCGTCGTGCCCACGGCCGTGAGTGCCGGCGCCGCGGCCTCGTCGACCGATGAACTCACCGACATCGATCTGGCCCTCTCGCTCGCCGTGGCCGGCCCGACCGAGGCCTGGAATCTCGCCCCGCTGCGGGAGCGGCTTCGGCTGGCCGCGACCCGTGCCACCTCGGAGACCGAACGCACGCGGGCCGTCGCCCTCGATGCCCGGCTCGCCCGGTTCGAGGCGATCCAGGCGCGGCAGAAGGCGATGGTGGCCGATGTTCCCTCCGACCCGTCGGCACTGCAGCTCGGCGGCATGTGGTCGAGCCTGTCGGGTCTCGGGTCGCGACCAATCCGCCCCGGTGTCATGCCCGGTGGTGCGCCGGCCGGTGGCCAGCCCACGTGGACGCCGCCCGATCAGGTCGAGACGACGGGCCGGCTCGCAACCGTGATCTCGCGGCGGCCCGACGCCCCGCGGTGGGCGCTCGTCGATGGCCAGAACAACGTGCTCGTCTTCGTGACGCCGCAGCCCGGCGTCAATCTCGCGCCGCTCGTGGGCCAGCAAGTGAGCGTTCGCGGCGCGAAGGGCTACATGCCCGAGTACAAGCGCCCGTATCTCGTGGCCACCGAGGCCCGTACGCGGATCGCGTCGGTGCCGATGCCGACGGGCGTCTCCGGCGACACGACGCAGTGAAGGGATGGGGTGCGGATTGATCCCCCTGCTTGCGCATGGGGGCTTTGATGCGCACGGGGTTGTATGCGCGTGACGCCGGTCGTCACCGCTGCAGCCGATCAAGCTGCTCCGCCGGCATCCAGCGGGCGGCGAGCTCGGTCTCGAGGCCTTCGCCGGATGCGGTCGGATCGCCGCCAGCGGGCGTGCCGCGGCTGCCCGCCGCGAGTCGGGCCAGCGCCTGGCGATCTTCCGGCTCCGTCCGCGGCATGCGGGCGGTGAGCCGGGCGATGCCGGCCGGATTGCGGGCCGCCGCCGCCGAGAACTGCGATACGAACAGGCAGATTTCCCGCAGGTTCGAGGCGGCCGAGTGCACGATGAGTGGATGCAGCGCCCGGGTGACGATCTCCAGTCCCAGCCCGTCGACGTCGAGAAAGGCGTCGATCTGCACGGCCTGCCGCTCACGGCCGGCGGCATCGGGCTCGATCGCCGCATGCCGCACCACGACCAGACACTGCCCCGTGAGTCGCCGCGGCGAGAGCGGACCCGTGTAACCTCCGCGGCCGTGGAACACGAGCAGACCGCCGTCGGCCGTCCGTTCGCGGTGCAAGAGCTTCACGCTGCCGACCGTGCCGTAGCCGTCGGCGAGCCGCCACTGTCCTGGGCCGGCGGGGTCGAGCGAGAGCCGGCTGATGCCGAGAACCCGCCAGACATCGACGAGCGCCTCGGGTTTGGTGAGCACGAAATCGAGTAGATCGCCGTCGCACGTGACCGTTTCGACGGGGAGCCGGCGGAAGAGCGTGGTCGCCCGCAGGCAGGCCTCGGCCGTGCCGCGATGCGTCTGCGGCATGCGGTCGAGCGGGATCGCCTGCATGGCCCGCAGCCGCGACTCGCGGCTCGACGAGCCCGCCTCGGCGAGCGACGCGTCGAGGTCGGCGGCAACGGACGACTGCTCCGCGGCGGCGACCGGGGCCGCGAGGCCTCCGCCCCACCACGCCGCTCCTCCACAAGCTGCGAGCGCGACGGCCCGCAGCAGGTTTGATCGCTGCCTCATTCCACACCCCCCCCGAAAGTGACTCGACCGGAGGTTTGTTCGGCCTGCGCGGACCTTTCGGCCCAATCAATTTGCCCGGAAAACAGCGGTGAAGCGGACGCCCCGCCCCGTGCCTTGCCCAGACTCGCGGGATTGCCAGTGCCGTCGGTGCCGGGCTTGGCCTGCCGACGCAAGCTCCCTACCATCCGCCCTCCTCACCGGCTCCGCCCCATGCTTCACCTCCACGATCCCACCACCTCCGAGCAGGCTCCAGAGCCCGCCGCCGCCGCGGTCCGGCCACCGAAGGCGAAGCCGACGGGCCTGCTCGGCCGCTGCCTCGTCGCCTGGACCAGGCTCTGCCTGCGGGCGCCGCTGATGGTGATCGTGGCCGCGGTGCTCTCGGCCGTGGCGGCCGGCGTCTGGACATCGCAGCACCTCGGCTACAAGGTGAGCCGCGTCGATCTGCTCGACCCCGAGAGCGAATACAACAAGCTCTGGATCGACTACATCCGCGAGTTCGGCGAGGACGACGACGCCGTCATCGTCGTCGAAGGGGAGTCGCGAAACCGCGTGATCGCGGTGCTCGAGGAGCTTTCGCGGGAGGCTGCCCATAACGACCAATTGTTCCGCTCGGTGTTCCACGAGGTCGATCTCTCGCGGATCCGCTCCAAGGGACTGCACTATCTCTCGCCGGCGGATCTCGCCGACATCGACCGATTCATCGAGGGCACGCGGCCGATCCTCGAGGGGGGCTGGGCCCAGCTCCGGGTCGGCACGATGGTGGGCGGGCTGGCCGCCCAGATGACGGCGGGGGCGGGCTCCCAGGCGGTCGTGGGCGAATCCCCCGTGGCGTTTCTGGAGCGGTACAGCGAGGCGCTGCTCACGGACATCGAGTCGCCGCTCCGCCCCGATGGCTCCGCCGGCAGCCACTACGTGTCGCCGTGGCCCGGGATGCCCGAGTCGCTCGCCACGCTCCGCGACCTCTCGAGCGAGCACCTGCTCGCCAAGGATGGCCGGCTCGGCTTCGTGCTCCTGCGGCTGGTGAAGGCGGAGGGGGGCTTCGCCGGTGCCTCGGCCGCCACCGACGAGCTGCGGCGAATCATCGCGGCCGTCGCCGCGCGGCATCCCGACACCACGATCGGCCTCACCGGGCTGCCGATCATGGAAGACGACGAGATGCGGTCGAGCCAGCAGTCGATGGTGTGGGCCAGTGGCCTGTCGCTCGCCGCGGTGGCCCTCGTGATCATCGCCGGCTTCGGCGGCGTCCGGCATGCCCTGATGGCCAACGGCGTGCTCGTGATCGGCATGGCCTGGGCCTTCGGCTGGGCCACGGCCAGCGTCGGCCACCTCAACATTCTCAGCGTCACGTTTACCGTGACGATGATCGGCGTCGGCATCGACTACGGCACCTACTACGTGGGGCGGTATCTGGAGAGCCGGCGACGCGGGCTCGGCTACGACGAGGCCCTGCTGGAAACCAGCGCGGCCGTCGGCCCCGGCATCCTGACCGGCGCGATCACCACGGCGGTGGCCTTCTTTTGTGCGGCGCTCACGAGCTTCGTGGGCGTGGCCGAGCTGGGCATGATTGCCGGCGGCGGCATCCTGCTCTGCTGTGCCGCCGAGCTGCTCGTGCTGCCGGCCGTGATCGCGTTCGTCGACCGCGGTCGGCTCGGCAGCACGATCCCCGTGCCGGTGCCGGTGCACGAGTGGCTCGCCCCGGTGTCGCGGTATCCCAAGTTCGTGGCCCTGGCCGGCATGGCCTGCACGATGGCCGTGGCGGGCGGGCTGCACGAGCTGGCCTACGACCACAACCTGCTCAACATGCAGGCCGACGGCCTGGAGAGCGTGGCCGTCGAAAAGAAGCTGCTCGAGGAGTGCGATCAGAGCGTCTGGTATGCCCTCTCGATCTCCGACTCACGGGAGCAGCTGCTCGAACTCAAGAAGCAGCTCGTCGCCCTGCCGAGCGTGGAGCGGGTGGACGAGATCGCGTCGCTGTTGCCGGTGGACGAGGAGCTCAAGCGACCGATCATCGAGCGGATTCGCAGCCGGCTCGCCACGCTGCCGGAGCGGCCGCCCGAGATTCCGGTTGACCGGCTCGACGCCCTGGGCGAGACGCTCGCCTGGGCCCACACGGAGGCGGCCAAGCAGCCGGGCGGCCTCCGCACGGCCTGGCACCTGGAGCGGACCCGCGACACGCTGCGCCGCCTCACGCCCGAAGACTGCTACCGCGCGGTCGCGACCTTCCAGCAGCGGGCTGCGGGCGACCTGCTCAGCCGGCTGCATGCGCTCGCCAGCGTGGCCGATCCCGAGCCGCCGCAGCTCGCCGACCTCCCGCCGAGCCTCGTGGATCGGTTCGTGGGGTCGAGCGGCAAGCACCTCCTCAAGATCTACGGCCGCGGCGACATCTGGAACTTCGAGAGCCTGAAGAAGTTCGTGCACGAGGTGCGGAGCGTCGATCCGAAGGCCACGGGCAATCCCCTCCAGGCCTACGAGGCGTCGCTCGAGATGAAGCGAAGCTACGAGCAGGCGGCTCTCTACTCGCTGATCGTGATCACGGCCGTGCTCTGGCTCGACTTCGGCAACGTGACGCACGCCCTGCTCGCGATCCTCCCGCTGGCCGTGGGCATGCTCCAGATGCTCGGCCTCATGGGGCTCGTGGGCATCGACCTCAATCCGGCCAATCTCATCGGCATTCCGCTGATCCTCGGCATCGCCGTGGATTACGGCGTGCACATCATGCACGACGCGCTCGAGCGACCCGGGCCGTATCGAATCAGTGCCTCGACGGCCAACTCGGTGCTCGTCGACGCCCTGACGACCGTGCTCGGCTTCGGTGCCCTGATGGTGGCCAGCCACAAGGGCCTCGAGAGCCTCGGCCGCGTGCTCACGCTCGGCGTGACCACCTGCACGCTGACCTCGCTGGTGCTGCTCCCGGCCGTGCTCACGCTCCTGCGGCCCGGCGGCACGGCAGACGAGGCGGAGGAGCGTGAAGAAGAGAGCACCGACACCGAAGCCACCCGGCTGGCGGCGTAGCGCCTACGCCGACTCGCAAACCCGGATTGTTTCG
>JBILVW010000150.1:0-6794 GCA_044370205.1 Pirellulales bacterium
GCGCGAGTCCAACAAGGCCGGCTCCGATGGCCGCCAGGACGCAACTCGAGGGCTCAGGAACGAAAGTGATGCTGATAAAGCCGGTGGTGGCGTTGAACGTGGCGAACTGCCCCGCGGCCAGGCCGAGCGGGGCGGATCATGAGGAGCAACAGCCGTGACCGATCGGGCTGGATGCGGGCGTGGCCGAGGAGCCGCCGGGGCATCATCTCCACATGAGCCGCCCGCTGCTTCGCAGAGGAGTTGAACAGCGGATGGGGTGGGATTCGAACCCACGAGCGACTTTCGCCGCTGCCGGTTTTCAAGACCGGTGCATTCAACCGCTCTGCCACCCATCCGAGATCCGCGGAGGCGAATACCTCCGGTGCATTGTGGCGCATCCAACGCGGCCCGGCCAGCGGCGAAACACCGCCCAAGACGACTCCACAGGCGGGCTACTCGTCGTACGGCGCGTCGTGATCCACGGCCGGCAGCTCGTCATAGCCGTCCGAGACGTTGTCGAACCAGGGAGCGACGTCGGGGAATTCCATGCCTGACGAGCGTACCCTCGGAACGAATGCCGTTTTGTGGCCCGGCGGCGGGACCAGCCCCGGGCTTTGACGGGAAACTCCCTTTTTTCTAGAGTTTCGGCTTTCACACACACCGAATCAGGAACCAAGACCACATGGGCGGCATCAGCAACCGGATGAAGGAAATCAAGCGTCGCCGGCATCGCAAGCAGAAGCTGGCGAAGTTCGAGACGAAGATCAAGAAGGCCACGACCAGCGAAAAGCTCGTCATGGCCGAGAAGCTCCGCAAGATGACGTCGGGCTGCAACGACCTGATCGCCCGGATGGGCCTTGAAGACCGCAAGCGCGGCTGAAGCCGCTAGCGCCCAGTCACGGGTCAGCCCACCTTCTCGAACGTAAACCCGTCCTGCACGAAGTCCACCCGCACGGAGCTTCCCTCCGGGAACTTTCCGGAGAGCAGCTCGCGGGCCAACTCGTTCTGCAGCTGCTGCTGGATGACCCGCTTCAGCGGCCGGGCTCCGTAGATCGGGTCGTAGCCCAGCCGGGCGATCTCGTCGATCGCGGCCTCGGTGCATTCGACGGCGATGCCGGCCTTCTCGGCCTGCTTCACAAGCCGCTTCACTTGGATGTCCACGATCTTCCGAATGTGTTTCTTGTCGAGCGGGTGGAAGACGATCGTCTCGTCGATGCGGTTCAGGAACTCCGGCAGGAACCGGGCCTGAAGAGCGTCCTTCACGGCGTCGCGAACCTCCTGCTCGCTGCCCCCCTCCTTCGTGATCTCCTGAATTGCCTGGCTGCCCACGTTGCTCGTCATCACCACGATCGTGTTCGTGAAATCGACCGTGTGTCCGAGGCTGTCGGTGAGCCGGCCGTCGTCGAGCACCTGCAGCAAGACGTTGAATACGTCGCGGTGGGCCTTCTCCATTTCGTCGAGCAAGACGACGGAGTACGGACGCCGTCGCACGGCTTCCGTGAGCAGACCGCCCTCCTCGTAGCCCACGTAGCCCGGGGGGGCGCCGATGAGCCGCGCGACCGTGTGCTTCTCCATGAACTCGCTCATGTCGATCCGAACCATCGCGTTCTCGTCGTCGAACAGCACCTCGGCCAGCGCCTTGCAGAGCTCCGTCTTCCCGACGCCCGTGGGCCCGAGAAAAATGAACGACCCGATCGGTCGGTTCGGATCCTGGAGGCCCGCCCGGCTGCGCCGCACGGCGTCGCTCACCGCCTCGACCGCCTCCTCCTGGCCGACGACCCGCTGGTGGAGCCGGTCCTCGAGCACGAGCAGCTTCGCCCGCTCCGTCTCGACGAGCCGGGTGACCGGAATGCCCGTCCACGCGCTCACCACCTCGGCGATCTCCTCGGGCCCCACCTCGCGGCGAAGCAGCCGCTTGCCCGGCGTCTTGCCCGACTCTTTTTCCGAGCCCTCCTGCTCGAGTCGTTGCTGGAGCGTCTTCCGCTTCACGTCGAGCTCGTAGAGCTTCTGATACAGCTCTTCGCCCACGGGCTGCCCCGAGGCCTGCCGCTCCTTGATCTGCACGCCCGCCTGGTCGAAGGCCAGCTGCACCTCGTCGAGCTGCTTCCGCAGTTCCTGGGCGCTGCCCACGCCCATCTTCTCGGCTTCCCACTGCCGCCGCAGGTCGGCGAGCTTCTTGCGGAGGTCGGTCGATTCCTTCTCGATCTCCGCGAGCCGGTCCTTGGCGTGCTCCTCCGTCTCCTCGGCGAGTTGGCGGGCCGCCAGTTCCAGCTGCACGAGCCGCCGCTGCACCTCGTCGATCTCGCTCGGCACGCTCTGGAGCTCCATCGCGATCCGGCTGGTGGCCTCGTCCATCAGATCGATCGCCTTGTCGGGCAGGAAGCGATCGGCGATGTAGCGGTGCGACAGCTCGGCCGCCGCTACGAGGGCGGAGTCCTTGATCTTCACGCCCTTGTGGTGGGCCTCGTACCGTGGCTTCAGGCCGCGAAGGATCGCGATCGTGTCTTCCACGCTCGGCTCGCCCACCATCACCGGCTGGAATCGCCGCTCGAGGGCCGCGTCCTTCTCGATGTGCTTGCGGTATTCGTCGAGCGTGGTCGCACCGATACACCGCAGCTCACCGCGGGCGAGCGCAGGCTTGAGCAGGTTCGCGGCGTCGGATCCTCCTTCGGCCGCGCCGGCGCCGATCACCGTGTGCAGCTCGTCGATGAACAGGATCACGTTGCCTGCGGCCGCCTCGACCTCCCGCAGGATCGCCTTGAGACGGTCCTCGAATTCACCGCGATACTTCGTGCCGGCGATGAGGGCGCCGAGGTCGAGCGAGACCACGCTCCGCCCCTTGAGCGTCTCGGGCACGTCGGCCTGCACGATCCGCAGGGCGAGCCCCTCGGCGATGGCCGTCTTGCCCACGCCCGGTTCGCCGATGAGTACAGGATTGTTCTTCGTCCGCCGGGAGAGCACCTGGATCACCCGGCGAATCTCGGCGTCGCGGCCGATCACCGGATCGAGTTTGCCCTGGGCGGCCCGCTTGGTGAGATCGTTGCCGTACTTCTCGAGGGCCTGGAACTTCTCCTCGGGGCTCTGATCGGTCACCCGCGTCTGCCCGCGAACGGCCTGCAAGCCGGCCAGCAGCTCCTTCTCGCCGATCGCGGCCAGCTGGAGCACGTTCTTCGCCTTCGACGGCACCTTCACGAGCCCCAGCAGCAGATGATCGGTCGAGACGAACTCGTCCTTCATCGTGTGCGACTCGGCGGTCGCGGCCTCGAAGACCTTGATCAGCTCCTGATCGGGCTGCGGCTGGGCGCCCCCCTGCACCTTCGGGAGGTGCGACAGTTCCGCCTCGATGATCCGCTCGAGGTGGCCGCGGTCGGTGCCGATCTTCTCGAGCAGCGGCCGCACGATCCCCTCCCGCTCGCCGACGAGCGAATGGAGCAGGTGCACCGGCGTCACCTGCGGGTTGCCCCGGCTGCCGGCGAGCTCGACGGCGTTCTGCACCGCCTCCTGGGCCTTGATCGTGAATTTGTCGAATCGAAACGGCATGAGCGGCTTCTCCCCTCTTCGTTTTCACGCTCTTCCCACAAGCCCTTGGCGGAAGCCGGGGGATGACGCAACGCGATCACCGCGGGGGTTGCAGTAGCAATTCCCCGACCGAAATGGCGGGCGTCATCCCGCCGCTTCCGCGACGGGCTTCTGGCGACTTGCTCGCGTGCGGCGGTTAGCCCTTCACCTCGAACTCGGCGTCGATCGTGTCGTCGGGGCCCTTGTCCGCAGCGGCCGTGGCCTCGGGGGCCGCGCCGCCGCGTTGGGCCGTCTGCTCGTAGAGCACCTTCGACAGGGCGTGGGCCGCCTGCTCGAGGGCACCGTGGGCCGAATTGATCGAATCGACGTCCTCGCCCTTGGCCGTCTCACGGGCCTTGGCGATCGCCGCCTCGATCGGCGCCTTGTCGGAGGCCGACAGCTTGCCGTCGTTCTCCTTGATCAGCTTCTCGGTCTGGAAGCAGAGGGCTTCGGCCTTGTTGCGGGCCTCGGCGAGCCGGAACTTGTGCTTGTCCGACTCGGCGTTGGCCTCGGCATCCTTCCGCATCCGCTCGATTTCGCTCTCGTTCAGCCCGCTCGACTGCTCGATCTTGACCGTCTGCTCCTTGTTTGAGCCGAGGTCCTTCGCGCTCACCGAGAGAATGCCGTTGGCGTCGATGTCGAACTTGACCTCGATCTGCGGCGTGCCGCGGGGCGCCGAGGGAATGCCCTCGAGGTTGAATTGGCCGAGGAGCCGGTTGTCGCGGGCCATGGGCCGCTCGCCCTGGAACACGCTCACCGTCACGGCGGTCTGGTTGTCGGCCGCCGTGCTGAATAACTGCTTCCGCTCCGTGGGCACGGTCGTGTTTCGTTCAACGAGCTTCGTGAAGATGCCCCCCTCGGTCTCGATGCCGAGCGACAAAGGCGTCACGTCGAGCAGGAGCACCTCCTGCACGTCGCCACCGAGCACGCCTGCCTGGATCGCCGCGCCGAGCGCCACGACCTCGTCAGGGTTCACGCCCTTGTGGGGCTCCTTGTTGAAGATCTTCTTGACGAGCTCCTGCACCTTCGGAATCCGGGTCGAGCCGCCGACGAGCACCACCTCGTCGATCTCCTTCGGGTCGAGCTTGGCGTCCTTGAGCGCCTGCAGCACCGGCCCTCGGCACCGCTCGACGAGCCCGTCGCTGATCCGCTCGAACTCGGCCCTCGTGATCATCATCTGCAGGTGCTTCGGCCCCGACGCATCGGCCGTGATGAACGGGAGATTGATGTCGGAGCTTTGGGCGGTGGAGAGCTCCTTCTTGGCCTTCTCACAAGCCTCTTGGAGCCGCTGCATCGCCATCGCATCCTTGCGGAGGTCGATCCCCTGTTCCTTCTGGAACTGGTCGGCCACGTGGTTGATGAGCGACTGGTCGAAGTCGTCGCCGCCGAGGTGCGTGTCGCCGTTGGTGCTCACGACCTGGAACACGCCGTCCTTCGACACGTCGAGCACCGACACGTCGAACGTGCCGCCACCGAGGTCGAACACCACGATCTTCTCGTCCTTCTTCTTCTCGAGGCCATAGGCCAGCGCCGCGGCCGTCGGCTCGTTGACGATCCGCATCACCTCGAGACCCGCGATCTGGCCTGCGTCCTTCGTGGCTTGACGCTGGGCATCGTTGAAGTAGGCCGGGACGGTGATCACCGCCTTGTTGACCTTGTGGCCGAGGTAGCTCTCCGCCGCCTCCTTGAGGGCGCGGAGCACCTTCGCCGAGATCTCCGGCGGCGTGAACTCCTTGTCACCCGCCCGCACCTTCACGTAGTCCTGCGGCCCCCCGACGACCTCGTAGGGAACGATCTTCTCCTCTGAGGCCACTTCGTTGTGGCGGCGACCCATGAATCGCTTGATCGAATAGACCGTTCTCTTGGGATTGGTGACGGCCTGACGCCGGGCGATGTCACCGACGAGCGTCTCCCCCTTGTCGTTGAAGGCGACCACGCTCGGCGTGAGTCGATTGCCCTCCTTGTTCGCGATCACCTTGGGCTCCTTGCCCTCCATCACCGCGACCACGGAGTTCGTGGTGCCGAGGTCGATGCCGATGATCTTCTCGCCCTGCTTGGTTGCCATGGTCGTGGGGTTCCTCTCTGTGATTTATTTTTCAGCCAGGATTTTCCTGTTGTCTGCCGCCGGCCCGCCGGTGTCAGAAGTGTCTGCGTTTGCGATGCGGGAGAGGGGATGCAAAGCCCGTGCCAGCCGCGGAGCCGACCTCCGCCAGCCTATTTTCGGGCGTATTTACGGGGCAGATGTTCCAGGTACAGTTGAGGCCTGCGGCCTGGGACATTCCGGCGGCGGCCCAGAAGCTGCCATTTTGGCCGCTTGCGGAAGGAACCATGGCCAAATCGTCATCGGAATCGAAGTCGTCAAAGGGCACCGCAGCCGGCGGCAAAGAAGCTGGGCTGGCCGGCCTGCGGGCCCAGATCGATGCCATCGATCGCGAGCTCGTGGGGCTCATGAACCGGCGGGCCGACGTCGCCCGCGAGATCGGCCACATCAAAAGCTCGGCCGGCCAGGCGACCTACGACCCGGCCCGCGAAGAGATGGTGCTCGAACGGGTGACATCCTCCAACGAGGGCCCGCTTTCGAATGACAGCCTCAAGGCGATCTACCGCGAGCTGATCTCGGGCTCGCGGGCGATCGAGCAGCATCTGCGGGTGGCCCACCTCGGACCGGCCTGGACCTACAGCCACCTCGCTGCGCTTCACCGCTTCGGCAACGCCGTGGACTTCGTGCCGGTGGCCAGCATCTCGGCCGCCTTCGAGGAGGTGCATGCCGGCCACTCTCACTACGGCGTCGTACCGCTCGAAAACTCGACCGACGGCCGGATCGCCGACACGCTCGACAACTTCGCCCGGCTGCCCGTGAAGATCTGTGCGGAGGTGCCGCTGCGGATCCACCACAATCTGCTCGCGGCCTGCGACCGCTCCGCGATCAAGGAGGTCTACAGCCGCCCGCAGGCCCTCTCCCAGTGCCGTAACTGGCTGGCCCGCCACCTGCCCTCGGCCCGGCTCGTCGAGGTGACGAGCACGAGCGCCGCCGCCGAGATGGCCGCGAAAACGCCGCACGCCGCCGCCATCGCCAGCCGTCAGGCCGGTGTGCACTATGGCCTCGACGTGCTCGCGGAAAACATCGAGGACGTGGCGGGCAACACCACCCGCTTCGCCGTCATCGGCCATGCCGACGCCAAGCGGACGGGCAAGGACAAGACCGCCCTGATGTTCGAGATCGAGCACAAGCCCGGTGGCCTCGCCGACGCCCTCTC
>JBILVW010000151.1:0-6780 GCA_044370205.1 Pirellulales bacterium
TCACGGTGCAAGGCGAGGGCAGGGTGGGCGTGCACGACGTGGCCACACCCACGCTCATCCGCTTCGGCGAGATGACGGCCGACGAGCTCTTCATCACGGCCGACGCCGCCGCCGAGGGCTACGTCGTCGAGAACACCGGTCCCGGCCCGCTCGTCTCGCTCCGCTACTTCGGCCCCGACGTCCACCCCGACCTCCCCAAGCACGGAAAGCCCCGCTGACATGCCGCACACCGCTCCGAAGCTTCACAACGCGATGTGGCCCGGCCTCGTCGGCAAGGGCACCGACGCCGGCCAGGAGCCGCCGATCTCGCTCGAACGGATGCTGCAGCTGACGGCCGCCGCGAACGTGAACGGCCAGAAGTTCGACGGCATCGACTACTTCCTGTTTCTGCCGCACACGAACCCCGAGGCGAGCGACGCCGAACTCACGGCCATCGCCGACACGATCGCGAAGCACGGCTTCACGGTCGGCTCGCTCGTGGCGCCGGTCTGGCCGGGCACGGTGGGCGATTCGGCGATGGGCGACGCGGCCGCGAAGGAGAAGTTTCTCTCGGCCGTGAAGATGGCCTGCCGGATCGCGAAGGTGTTCGAGAAGCACGGCGTGCGGAAGTATGGCGTGATCCGGATCGACTCGGCCGAATTCGGCGTGAGCAAGTGGCGGGAAAACCCGAAGGCCAACACGGCGAAGATCGCCGCCACCTTCCGCGAGGCCGCCAAGATCGCCCAGGACAACGGCCAGCGGCTGGCGGCCGAGGGGGAGATCTGCTGGGCCGGCATGCACTCCTGGAAGGACGTGCTCGACCTGCTCGAGGAAGTGGGCATGCCCGAGACGCTCGGCTTCCAGGCCGACCTCGCCCACACCTACCTCTACCTGCTCGGCTACAACGCCCCGGAGCACGCCCTCGTGCAGCCGGGCTACAGCGAGGCGGAGTTCTACGCCGCCTACGAGAAGATGGTCGACAAGCTGCGGCCATGGACGATCGACTTCCACGTGGCGCAAAACGACGGCGAAGTGCACGGCGCCGGCTCCCACGACAAGACGGGCAAGCACTGCCGGGCCGACGACCCGAACGGCAAGCTCGACATCGTGAAGTGCTCTGGCTACTGGCTCAAAGACGCCGCCAAGCGGGGCATCAAGCACATCTGCTGGGACGGCTGCATGTTCCCCAACTCGACGCTCGAAAACCCGCAGACCTGGAACACGATCCTCAAGACCATGATCGCCGTCCGCGACGCGCACGGCTGGAACTGAACCACCGAGGGCGAGGCGAGTGAATCGGCGGAAGCTCGAGGAGCATTGGGCCGCCGCGGCCCACCGCGACGAGACTTCTGCCGTTCGCTCGCCGGCCACTTCCCAAGGATTCATCACGAACACCGACGAAAGGTGAAATGAAATGGCTAAGCAACTCCGCATCGGCATGATCGGCTACGGCTTCATGGGCCGCGCCCACTCCAATGGCTACAACCGCGTCAAAGACTTCTTCGACCTGGAATACCTGCCGAAGCTGCAGGTCGTCGCCGCCCGCGACGCCGACAAGGCCAAGGCGTTCGCAGACCGCTGGGGCTACGCCCGGGTCGAAACCGACTGGCGGAAGGTCGTGGCGGCCGACGACGTCGATGCGATCGACATCTGCACGCCGAACAACCTCCACGCCGAGATCGCCATCGAGGCCGCCAAGCACGGCAAGGCGATCCTCTGCGAGAAGCCGCTGTCGATGGACACGGCCGAAGGCGAAAAGATGTGCGCCGCGGTCGAGAAGGCCGGCGTGCCGAACATGGTCTGGTACAACTACCGTCGCATCCCGGCGGTGACGTTCGCCAAGCAGATCATCGACTCGGGTAAGCTCGGCCGGATCTTCCACTACCGAGCCGAGTTTCTCCAGGACTGGACGATCAACGCCGACCTGCCGCAAGGAGGCGCAGCCCTGTGGCGGCTCGACTCGGCCGCGGCCGGCAGCGGCGTGACGGGCGACCTCCTCGCCCACTGCATCGACACCGCCCTCTGGCTCAACGGCTCGGTGACCGACGTCACGGCGATGACCGAGACCTTCGTGAAGGAGCGGAAGCACCAGCTCACGGGCAAGGTGGAGAAGGTCAACATCGACGACGCCTGCTCGTTCCTCTGTCACTTCAAGAACGGGTCGCTCGGCCTCTTCGAGAGCACCCGGTATGCCCGCGGCCACAAGGCCCTCTACACCTTCGAGATCAACGGCGAGCACATGAGCCTCAAGTGGGATCTCCACGATCTCCACCGGCTACAGGTGTTCGACTACAGAGACGAAGGCCCGATGCGGGGTTGGAAGAGCGTCCACGTGACCGACGGCGACCATCCCTACATGGACAAGTGGTGGGTACCGGGCCTGGCGATCGGCTACGAGCACTCTTTCGTGCATCAGGTGGCCGACTTCCTCGAGGCCTATGCCAAGAAGCAGCCGGCCCATCCGACGTTCCGCGACGCCCTGGAAACGCAGAAGGTCTGCGACGCGGTCCTCGCCAGCGCGAAAAGCCATCAGTGGGTGAACGTCGCGTAACTGACGAAACCCGGCTCCGGGACGGCAGAAGTCGCCGCTGCGCGGTCTTTCAGATCGTCGCGGTGGGCCGCGGCGGCCCAATGCTCCTCGAGCTTCCGCCGATCCCGTAGCCTCGCCCATGCATCGCAAACGGTTTGGGAGGTTCGTGCGGAACCGATCTGCGTTGAAGGTCGCTGTTTTTCTAGCAGCATTGCCTGCGGTATTGGTCACTCTGCCCGAGTGGTACGTCGTCGAGGGCACGTCGATGGCGCCGGGCCTGCCGCCGGGCGCCGTGGTGCAGACAGGCTGGCTGCCGGTGCTCGATCGCTGGCGGCGGCCACGGCGGTTCGAGCGGTGGACGATCTCAGCGACGGATGGCGTGGCGATCAAGCGGGTCGTCGGTCTGCCGGGCGAGCGGCTGGCGATTCGTGACGGCGACCTCGTGGTCGACGATGAACCCGTGCTCAAGGGGCCGCGGATGCTCGCGGAGATGGGCTCGAGGGTCACAGCGGCCTCGGGCCACATGGGAGAAACTCCCGGCGGTGAAGCCTGGTGTGCATCGCCCCGTGAGGTGCTCGATGACGAGCCTGCCGGTTCGGCCCGCAGCCAGGTTCTGCTTCCCGTGCGGGACGTTGGGCTCGCCGCGGCCGTGCGGGTGAGCGAGCTTCCGCCGGCTGGATTCGTTCGCGTGCGGGCGCGGGTGGGTTCGCGAGTGGTGCCCTGGCGGCTCACGGCGACCGGCCGGCATGCGGTCGTCGCGGGACGGCTTGACGGACGACTCGTGGCCGCGGCCTGGCATACGCATGAGCAGCCCGAGGTGGCTCGCAACTGCCTTCCAGAGAATGCACCCGAGCACTGGCAGCTGGCAGCGAACTGGGCCGAGAGCGAGGCCGACGGCGCCACATCGCCGCCGCTGGGCATCACGATCGAGGCATCCGAGCGCGAGTCCGTGCTGGAAGCGGCCTCGCTCTGGCGGGACATCCACTACCGACCTGCGGCGAACGGTCTGGACGCCTGGTCGCTCGGCTCCGATGAATGCTTCGTGCTCGGCGACCATCCGCCGTCCAGCACAGACTCCCGCCAGTGGGGTGCGGTCGCTCGCCACCGGCTGCAGCACCCCATTCCGGGTGTCGCCTCTTCAGCCTGGATTGGGCAGCATGAGGTCGGCGTCACGGAGCACCGCAAGACTGTCGGCACGATGCGCGAGGCGATCCACCACGTCGGGCGTCGCGGCGTGGCCAAACCCGAGCTCCTCGACGGCGGTCTCATCGAGATCGGAAAGCAGCACGAGCCGTCGCTCGCCGAGAGCCCGGGCGAACAGCCGTGTCTGCAGCGCGTCGGCGACAAGCGACTGATCCCTGGTGGCGATCGCCTCGTGCACGAGCTGCTCGAGCGGCGCCCCCTGCCGCCACCGTAGGAAGATCAAGCCCGGCCCTGCGGCCACGCGGCTGACGACGCAGATCGTGCCGCCGGGGTGCGTGACCCGGGCTGCCGCCGCCACCGCGCGGACGACGCAGCTGAAGTCGGCATGCGGATCGGAGAGCGAGGCGATCGACAGCTCGACCGGATCATCCACCCGTGGGCACCATGCCTCAGCCGCAGCCCTCGCCTGCCTGCTGGCCAGTTCGGGAGGCCCGAAGAACGCGGCGTGCAGCGTGCCGTCGCGGCCGGGCACGAGCCGGAGGCTCGCGCAGACGCCGAGCTGCCAAGTGACCTCCTGCATGCCGGTTCGCCAGTCGGCGAGTGCATGGCGGCCACGACGGGCGAGCGACCGAACGAGATCCTGCCGGCACTGCCGCCGCGCGAATGCGGGCCAAATTTCCCCTTCGAGCGATCGGCCGCCGAGCGCGGCATTCCAGCCCCAACCGCCAACCGCGACTACGACGTCGGCATCCACGAGCGGCCGGGCGAGATGGAGCGGCTTGCCAGCCTCGTCCGCCATGAGATACGCCGTGGCCGCGTCATTCCCGGAATCAAACACGGCCGCGTCACCAACGCCTGCACCGGCCGCCAGCTGGCCGCCCGGCCGCAACGGCTCGAGCGGCTCGGCGAACAGAGCCTTGATGTCGCCCATCTCCACGCCAGCGCCGGTGAGCCGTGAGGCGATGGCAGCCATCACGAAGTTCACCTGGGGAACCACGCCGGCCACCGCCACCACCGGCCGGTCGCCGGGCACTACGTGTGCGTCGAGCGGAGGACCGTCCGCCGGGGCCGCCAGGGCTGTTTTGACCAGCTCCTCGGCCACGGCGGCCACGCATCCCTCAGGCCCCTCGCAGACCGTGACCTCGGTGCCGGGGGCGGGCTCGATCAGGAGCGGCTCTTCGCCGCCATAAGGGAGCTGGATGGGGTTCACGGTAGGGTCTGCCAGGCAGTCCGAATCCAGGGGGAACGGATATGAAATCGTACGGAAATCGCGCCCCCAACGGCAGCCTCCAGCCGAATCGCCGCGGCCGGGTGCCCGTCCAGCTTGACCGACCCTCATATCCGGACCGTTCGGCGCGACCGCTCACTGCGGAGCTACCGGACCGCCGACATCCCTCGTGGGTTGGCAACGCCCGCAGCCCACACCCCGAGGAGTCCTCCCGTGAACCGTCTCCGCCTCGCCGTCGCCGCACTGATCATCGCCGCGTGCGGCCCGCTCCCAGCGCTTCGGGAGTCGCATGCCCAAGAGACGACCATCGTGATGGACGACGCGGGGCCGGCCGCGGGCGACTGCAACTGCCGCACTCAGCAGGCGCCCCCGTGGCATGGCAACGTCAACGGCATGAGCTGCCCGCCGATGCACCACGGGAACCGGATTTTCCAGGCAAACCCGTGTGGACAGCTCGGGATGCTCTGCCCGTGGAACCGGGGTTGCGCCCAGCTGCCCCCCTGCTTCCCGCGACTCCACGGCCTGTGCGCCGACGGCCAGATGCCGACCCCGCGGCCGATCGCCATCCCGCGGTGCCACCAGTGCGGCGCCCTTATCGAAGGCGGCTTTTAGCCCTCTCGCGGCTCAAAGCCATGCCCGCGTGACGGCCAGCACGATGGCCGTGATCACCACGGTGCCGATCACGTCGAGGATGCCGCCGGCCGCCATCATGGCCCGCAGCGGGATCCTGCCCGAGCCGTAGACGATCGCGTTGCAGGGTGAGCTGACCGGCATCATGAAGCCGAGGCTGGCCGCGAATGTCGCCGCCAGTGCGGCCGCCACCGGCTCGGCCCCCACGGCCTGCCCGAGCGCGATCACGATCGGCACCACCATCGTGGCGCTGGCCACGTTGCTCGTGAACTCGCTCGTCACCACCGCGACGACCGCCGCCACGATCACGAGCACCGTACCCGCCCAGGGGCCGGTCGGAATCCAGCCGGTGATCCCCTGCCCCGCGGCCGCGGCCAGCCCCGTCGAGAAGCAGAGCTCGCCGAGGGCGAGCCCGCCGCCGTAGAGCAGCACGATATCCCAATCGATCCGGGCCTCACCCCAGACGACGGCCCGAGGCCTGTAGCCATCGGCTCGTCGGTCGCCCGGCAGCAGGAACAGCAGAATCGCTCCGATGAGCGCTGCTACGCCCTCGGGCATCCGCTTTCGCAGCCACTCGCTCGCCGGATGATCGGGCCCCAGCGCGACGAGCACGAGGCCGGGCACCACCCAGAGCACCACCGTGATCCCGAAGGCGAGTGCCGTCGACTTCTGCCCGATCGTCCAGGCACCCAGCCGCCGCCGCTCCGCCCGCACGAACTCGCTCACGCCCTCCAGCCGCTCGACGCCTGCAGGAAACAGCCGGGCGAGCACCGCGACGAGGATCGTCGTCAGGATCACGACCGTGGGCAGGCTCACGGCGCACCAGCCCGCAAACGACACGGCCACCCCCAGCTGCTCGCGAATGAACCCCAGGCCGATGAGATTCGTGGGCGTGCCGATCGGCGTAGCCAGCCCGCCGATCGAGGCGGCGAAGGCGATGCAGAGAAACAGCCCCGTCGCAAACCCCGCCGCCGGCCGTCGCCCCTGTCCAGCCGCATCCTCGACCGCCCCGAGGATGCCCGACACGATGGCGAGCATCATCGCCGCCGTCACCGTATTGGAGATGAAGGCACTGATCGCCGCCGACACGACGGCCACCGCGGCGAGAATCCGCACGGGCCGCTCCCCGACCCAGGGCACGGCGAGCACCGCGAACGCGAGCCGCCGGTCGAGCCGATGCAGCCGAATCGCCTCGGCCAAGATAAACGACCCGATGAACAGGAAGATCAGCGGATCGGCGAACGGCCGAAACACCTCCTTCGCCGGCGCG
>JBILVW010000153.1:0-6730 GCA_044370205.1 Pirellulales bacterium
TCGAGGGCACGGCCTGGCACGATCCCCGGGGAAGCACGGTCGAATCGCTCGCCCCCGTGCCGCTCGTGCCGCTCCCCGGTCGGCCGGCGAGCGATGCACTCGCACGGAGGGACGTGATCGACGAGGAAACGTTCGAGCCTCATCGCGTGAAGCGCGGCATGGGGCCGGCGGGGCTCGGTGCCGGAGGCATCGTCCACGGCGGTTTCGGTGCGAAGCGGGACGACGTGGATGCCGACACGGAGATCTTCCTCCGCCACGTGGACGACTGCGTCCGCGACCAGGTGAGCCGCCGCACGGGCCTGCCGCTGGTACTCGTGGCCCAGGGCCGACTTGCCGCCATGTTTCGTGGCCTCACGAAAAACGACCTTCTGATCGACGAGCCGGTCGACAAGGATCCGCACCTGATGGCCGACCGCGAGCTGACCGCGGCCGTTACCGACGTGTTTCGGTCGGCCCATGCGGCGCGGATCGACCATGAGCTTCGGGCCTTCGCCGTCGCCCGCGACCGGGGCCTCGCCGCCACCGACTTGGCCGACATCGCCCGAGCGGCCGTCGCGGGACAGGTTGCCACGCTCCTGGTCGAGGCCGATCGATTCGAGATCGGCCACCTCGACCGCGAGACGGGTGCCGTGGAATTCGACGGCGCGGCTCCGGCGGATCTCTCGCGAACTGGCGACCGGGCGGCCGTGCGGGGCGACGACCTGTTCGGAGGGCTTGCCGAGACCGTGCTGCTCCACGGTGGGACCGTGCTCACGGTGGCCCGCAACGACATGCCCGCCGAGAGCGGCGTGGCCGCCGTCTATCGATACGCGTGACATGCCTTCCTGGCATAGCTGTAGCGACGACGGATTGGCAAACTGGAAAAGGGAGGCGAGGGGGTCGGCAAACGCTCGAGGAGCATTGGGCCGCCGCGGCCCACCGCGACGAGACTTTTGCCGCCCCCGAGCCGGCGCCTCACTTAAGTCGGATGTGCTCTAGCGGGTGGCGAGCGTGGCGTCGGCGACGAGCGGGTTTATGCCGTCGGGGGTTGCCAGCCGCACGACCACGCGGACATGGTCGCCGGCCGGAGGTGAGCCCGGCCAGGGCAGCGAGAAGTGCAGGCCCCGCATCCGTGACGTGCGGCGGAAGTGGCGGGGCGTGTCGGCCGCGGGAATCTCCCAGGTGGCGATCGCCACGCCCTCGCCGGTCGCCGGATCGGTGCCCGCTGTGGAGTCGAAGACCGTGATCGTCACGCCGCCCGCGGCCGGCACGAGACGCTCCTCGGCGTCGCGGGGCTCGAACACGATCGAGAGTCCCTCGCTACGGCCATCGCCGTCGGCGTCCAGACAGGAACTCTGTTCGGCATTCACCACGAGCCGGGCGGGTGGGGCGGCGTCGGTGGGAGCCTCGTAGGCGAGCCGCTGGATCGGCGGGGGCACGGCGGCCGAGTCGCCCGGCAGCGAGAGCGTCGGCTCGGTCGGTGGGGGCGACACGGAGGCACCGTCGGCGGGCAGCGGCGGCACGCCCTCGAGGGCGGGCGGCGCCAGCGGCATGCCCGGCGGTCCACCCCGCCCGGCTGGCGTGCGGGCCGGCGCGCCCATGTCGGGTACCTCGATTGCGGGCGGAACGTTCACCGGCGCAGGCAATCCGGCGGGCCGGGAGCGGCCGGAGCCAGCCCGCGGCGCGGCGTCGTCGGCGACGCCGAGCTGCTTTTTCAAGCTCATGTTTTCGCGTGCCGAGCGGTCGAGCTTGGCGCAGGCCACCTGCAGCTCGTCCTGCAGGTTGTAGATCTGATCCTCCTGGTAGCGGAGTTCCCGCTCCAGGAGCTGCTGGTTCAGGTCGCTCTTGCAGCCGGCCAGGCAGGCCACCGCCACCATGACCGGCATCAGCCGGCCCAGCCTCGTCGTCGCAAACCGGATCGTCATGACGCGCCTCCATGCGCACCACGGGGGCCGCCTGCCGGCCGCCCCATGGCCAGTGGTGTACCAGCCGCGCCGATCAGCCGGCGGGCTTGTGCATCGGCATCCGTTCAATCACCTCGTCGATCAGCCGGTAGTCGAGCGCCTCCTGCGCCGACATGAACCGGTCACGGTCCGTGTCCTGCTCGATCTTTTCGAGCGGATGGCCCGTGTGCTTGAGCAGGATCGCATTGAGCTTCTGCTTGACGTTCTTGAATTCCTTGGCGTGGATCATGATCTCTTCGGCGGTGCCCTCCATGCCGGCGAGTGGCTGGTGGATCATGATCCGGGCGTTGGGCAATGCCCGGCGCTTGCCCTTGGCTCCGGCGGTGAGCAGCACCGCCCCCATCGAGGCGCACTGGCCGATGCAGTAGGTGGCCACGTCGCAGGTCACGAACTGCATCGTGTCGTAGATCGCCAGCCCCGCCGTCACGCTGCCGCCCGGCGAATTGATGTAGAGGTGGATGTCGCTCTTCGGGTCGTCCGACTGCAGGAAGAGCAGCTGGGCGACGATCGCGTTGGCGACCTCGTCGTTGACCTGCGTGCCGAGGAACACGATGCGGTCCTTGAGCAGACGGCTGTAGATGTCCATCGCCCGCTCTTCGCGGCCGCTCTTCTCGACGACGTAGGGAATCAGGGGCATGGGCTCGTTCCGGGTGCAGGTGGATGGGATGGAGGCCGCCGGCTCAGTCCTTGTCCTTGTCGTCCTCGACGGCCGGCGGCTTCGAGAGCACCTCGTCGACGAGGCCATACTCCTTGGCCTCGGTGGCGGTGAGGTAGCGGTCACGGTCGGTGTCGCGGGCGATCCGCTCGATCGGCTGGCCGGTGTGGCTGGCGAGGATCTCGTTGAGCACGGCGCGGGTCTTGATGATCTCGTCGGCCTGGATCTCGATGTCGCTGACCTGGCCGCCGACCTGGCCGTAGGGCTGGTGGATCATCACCTTCGCATGCGGCAGCACGAACCGCTTGCCCTTGGCACCGCCGGCGAGCAGCACGGCCCCACCGCTGGCGGCGAGCCCCACGCAGTAGGTGGCCACCGGGCAGGAAAGGATCTGCATCGTGTCGTAGATCGCCATCGTGGCGGTGACGCTGCCGCCGGGCGAGTTGATGTAGAAGTGGATGTCTTTGCGCCGATTCTCGCTCTGCAGATAGAGCAGCTTCATCACCAGTTCGTTGGCGTTGCCGTCGTAGATCTCGCCCTGCAGCAGGATGATGCGGTTTTCGAGCAGCAGGTCGCCGAGAGTCATCTGCCGCTGCCGCTGGTAGTCGCGGTAGGCGCTCGATGCGTGCGGGAGCATGGGGCTGTTCTGCATGGGATTCTCGTGAATGGGTGGGGCGGCCGGCCGCGAGGGCGGGCCGCCGACTCGAACCACTTTAGCCGCGAACACCGGGCCGGACCCCAGGCTCCGCCTGCGTCGCGACCGGAATCTCCTCCTCGCCGACCACCGCGCCGCACACGGCATGGTCGATCGCCTCGGCATCCGGCTTGGGGAACTCGAACGGCGTATCCTTGAACGAGGCATGCGACGTGATCAGGTCGATCGTCTTCCGCTCGATGATCTGGTTGCGGAGCACGTCCATCAACCCGCGCCGCTCGAGGCTGGCCCGGACGCGCCGGGGCGACTCGCCCGACTGGGTCGCGATGGCCCGCATCTCCTCGTCGTAGTCGGCGGCCGTGTCGGCCACCGATTCCTCTTCGGCGATCCGCTCGAGGATGAAATGCTCCTTGAGGGCCCGGGCCGTGCTGGCCATCACGGTCTGCCGCAGCTCGTTGACGTGCCGCCGGATCGAGTCGTCGTCGAATCCGCTGCGCCGCAACTCGAGGATCGCCCGCTCGAGCTCCCGCTGGGCCTGCCGCCTGAGCAACGCCGGCGGCAGATCCCAGCCGGCCGATGCCGTGAGCGCCCCGGCCACCTGCTGCCGCACCTGCCGCCGCTGGTGGTACTCGAGCTGGTTCTCCAGCTGCTTTCGCACCGCGTCCCGCAGGGCTGCATCCGACTCGAAGCTGCCGAGCTCTTCCAGAAGGGCCGGCGTCAGCTCAGGCAGCTCGAATTTCTTGACCTCGAGGAGCTTGAGCTCCATCGTCACGTCCTTGCCGCGAAGCGACTCCACGGCCGCCTCGTCCGACACCGTCACCGTGGCGGTCACGGTGTCGCCCGCTTTCGCCTTCTTGAGGAGGGCGTCGAAGCCGGCCAGTTCGGCGTCGGCGAACGACAGCTTCGGCCGCACGACGATCTCCATCTCCGACGCCTCGGAAACGACGCTGCCGTCGGCGGTGAACTTCAAGTCGGCCACGATGAGATCGCCCGTCTTCGGAGCGGCGTCGTGGGGCACGAACCGGGCCCGCTCGCGGAGCACGTTGCCGAGCGCCTCGTCCACGTCGGCGTCGGTGATCTCCCTGGCCGGCCGGCTGATCGACAGCCCCTTCCACTTAGGCAGGTCGAACTCGGGCCGCACCTCGATCGAAAACTCGAACGTCAACGGACCGTCGTCGGGCAGGAGCACGGCGTTGAAGTCGATGTCGGGCTCGCTGATCGGCGACAGCTTTTTCTGCTCCGACACCTGGGTCATGGCGTCGGTGACGAGCTTCGAGCGGATCTGCTCACCGAGTTCCGACTTGAACCGGCTGCCGACCAGCTTCTTGGGCGCCCGTCCGGGGCGAAAGCCGGGCAGCAGGGCCGTCGGCATCAGCTCGCCGATCGCCAGTTCGTGATAGCGATCGATGTCCTCGCGCGGGATGGTGACCTTCACCCGCCGCTCGCAGGTCGACACGGGGTCGATCGCGACATCGAGGCTGAGGGGGCGGGGGGTCTCGGCGGCGTCCGGGGTGGCCACGGCGGAGGATTCGGAAGAAGCCATGCGGAGAGTGTGGTTCGGGGGTTACGTGTGGGGAGAGACGCGATCGAAACAGGGAGCAAATTCGGGAGCAAATTCGGCAGCGAATCGGGACGGGATCGTGCGAAGCAAAGTCGTGAGGAGTCGGCCTTACGGAGGAGTGCCGGCACTCCCGACCGTTGGCGGCCAATGACGCCGCGGCAGACCGTGGTCGGCGAAACGCAGGAAAAGCGGGTGATGGGATTCGAACCCACGACAACCACGTTGGCAACGTGGTGCTCTACCAACTGAGCTACACCCGCAGGTGACACGGCCCGGCCAGGTGGCCGAACCGGGAACCCCGCGATTATAGGGCGGCAGGGAAGTGCCGCAAGGTCACCGTACGGGGGTTTCGGGCCTCCTGCGAAGACCGGGGAGGGGCGGAAATTGGATCTGCGGAGGTCGCGGGTACACTCGGTATTTTCTGCGATTCGTCGGCCTGCTTTCCGAATTCCCGCCCAAATCCGCAGCTGGTGGCTCGTCCCATGGACGTTCGATTCGTGATCGTTTCACCGGCGAGCCGCAAGGCGGAACACGCCATCAAGCTGCCCGTGGTCGTCGGCCGCAGCGGCGAGGCCAAATTCCGGGTGCAGCAGGACAGTGTCAGCCGCCGCCACTGCGAGCTGTTCGTGAAAGACGACGCCGTGTTCGTGCGCGACCTCGGCTCGACCAATGGCACGCTCCTCGACGGCGAAAGGATCGCATCCTCGGTAGCCGCTCTCGTGCCGCCGGGCTCCCAAATTCGTGTTGGAGGGATCGCGTTTCGCGTGGAGTATGAGTCGGCAGCGGTCCTTGCGCCGGCCGAGCCTCACGGCGACGACACCGTGCCGATGGCCGCCATCCGCGAGCCTCTCGAGTCACCAGCCGAAGCTGACGCCGACGCCGAACCGCTCGAGGCCGAACCCAGCGACGCTGCAGAGCCTGCCGAGGAGCCAGCAGCGGAAGCTACCGGCTTCGGGTTTCTCGGGGCGGCTCCCGAACCCGATTCCAGGGCCGGCGACGACGACAAACTCGACGACTTCTTCAAGAGCCTCAAATGACATCCCTCGACCCGCGGCGCCAGCCCACGCCAACGCGGCGGGTGACGGTCAGGGATCTTGCGGCTGCCCGCCGCGACCGCCGGCCGATCACGATGGTCACGGCCTATGACTGGCCCACCGGGCGGCTGGCCGACGAGGCCGGCATCGACTGCGTGCTCGTGGGCGACAGCGTGGCGATGGTGATTGCCGGCCGGGATTCGACGATCCCCGCGACGCTCGAGCAGATGATCTACCACGGCGAGATCGTCTGTCGGGCCGTGTCTCGGGCGTTGGTCGTCGTCGATCTGCCGTTCCCGCTTCAGCATCTCGGCGTCCGCACCGCCATCGAGGCCTGCGCACGAATCCTCAAGGAAACGGGCTGCCAGGCGGTGAAGCTCGAGGGCACGGCCGGCCAGGCGGACGTGATCGCCGGCCTCGTGTCGGCTGGTATTCCAGTCATGGGTCACGTGGGCCTGCGGCCGCAGGCCGTGCACCAGCTCGGCGGCTACCGGATGCAGCGCGACGAAGAGCAGCTCATGGCCGACGCCCGGGCCGCCGCCACGGCCGGCGCCTGTGCCGTCGTGCTCGAATGCATCCCGCGGGAGGCGGCAGCCGCCATCACTGCGGAAATCGGCGTGCCCACGATCGGCATCGGTGCCGGACCGGACTGCGACGGCCAGGTGCTCGTGATGCACGACCTCGTCGGCCTCTCGACCGACCGCGTGCCCCGCTTCGTGCGGCCCTATGCCGACGTGAAGGCCACCATCGGCGACGCCCTCGCCCGCTGGCGGGACGACGTCGTCCGCCGCGATTTCCCCGGCCCCGCTGAAACGCTCGGGTAGCCCATCCGGTTCGGGGCTGCCCGTGCCCTGTCGCCGGACGTTCGCTCCGGGCATCCCT
>JBILVW010000154.1:0-6722 GCA_044370205.1 Pirellulales bacterium
CAAGGGCGTAGCCACCCCCCACAGGTCTTCCATCCGTACCAGGGAGCCGGCCAGGGCTGCCCGTGCCTTGTAGCCGGGCTTGCTGACCAGCGTAGCCAGGATGGCGAAGCGCAGTCAGCATGCAGAAAGCGAAGGTCAGGATGACCGAAGCGAACGTCCGGCGACAGGGCACGGGCAGCCCCGGCCGGCGGCTCAGGCGAGTTGACCATCGCCCACCTTGAAGCCCTACGACTCCAGCAGCGTCCGCAGCCGACGCATCGCCCGCAGATACCGCATGCCTGCAGCCGGCTTGGAGAGCCCCAGGGCTTCGGCCGCCTCGGCGGTCGAGAGGTGCTCGAAGTGTCGCAGCAGCACGATCTGACGGTCGGCCTCGTCGAGTTCCTCGACGGCGGCGGCGAACCGCCGCTCGAGCTCCCGCCAGGTCGCGGCCGCCGCTGGCGTCAGCTCCCGATCGGCCAGGTGCGCCGCCGGCCCTCCCTGCGAACGGTCGCCGTCGTCGCCGGAGACGAGCGGCACCTCGCGGTCGATGCTGCGGTTCGAGGCGACGCGATGGCGACGGTGGGCGTCGATGAGCCGATCGCGGGCCATGTGCCGCAGCCAGAGCTGGAACGGCATCGTGGGATTGGCGAGGTAGTCGCCGAGTCGGCGGTTGGCCTCCAGGAGCACGTCCTGCACGATGTCGCTGGCATCGACACGGCGCTGCACGACGCGATCCATGCGGCGATCGATCATCCGCCGGATCGCCGCACGATGCCGCTCGAGCAAACCGTTGATGGCGGCCGCATCGCCGTGCCGCGCCCGGTCGAGCAGCGCGAGCGTGGGAGACGGCTCTGCCGCAACCGCAGGCTGTCCGGTGGAGTCGGGAGGAGGGGTCATGGCCTCCGTTATCCTACCAACGTGTCGCCCTGCCGCGGCGACCTTTCCGATCGTGACGGTCATGCCGACACTGCCGGAGCCACGCGGAAAAAATCGCCAAAAATCGCCGAACCCGACCACCCGTTTTTTGCCCGCCTTTAAAGCGTGATCCATAATCGTCGGCGGTTGACGGAGAAACCGCTGGCTGCCGCGACAGGACGCGGCCTTCGGGAAACGGATTGACCACGTGATAGGCGGCTGGACACAGGCGTCGTTCGAGCGTGTAAAAAGCGGCCTCGCGTCGCTGCTTTCGCTCACCGTCCTCGCCATCCTCTCCGGTGGCACCCAGGCCGTCGCCGAGCCGGGCCTCAACTGGGCCGCTGCCGGACATCACGCCTCGGCGCATGCCGACGACCTCGCCTCCCGCACCGAGACCCTCGTCCACCAGGGCCGCTGGTCCGACGTGGTGAGCATCTGCGAGGTCGCCGCTCGCAAGGGCTCGCTCGCCCCGTCTCTCCGCCAGCAATACGACCTCGCGAAGCTTCACTGCGACATCGCCCGGCGGCATGCCGAGCCGGCCTTCCGCCAGCAGCTCCAGACACTGTCCGAATCCGAAGCGAGGCGGGTGTATGCCGAAGTCTTGTCGCGGATCGCCTCGCACCACGTCGATGCACCCGACTTCAATCGCCTCTCCGCCCGCGGCCGGCTCTCCATCGACATCGCGATCGACGATCCGGCCTTCGTGTCGCTGCACGCCAGCCAGGCCACGCCCGAACGTCGCAACCTGTACCGCGAGCAGATCGGACGCCTCGCTGCCACTCGGCCCGTAGCCTCGCAGGCGGATGCCGAGACCGTGGCCGCCTGGGTGGCCCGCACGGCTCACTCGCTGCTCGGCATCGAGCCAGCAGTGACACTGATGGAGATGTCCGCCGCAGCGGTCGGCGGGCTCGACGAATACTCGTCGTTTCTCACGAACGGGCAGCTCGACGACTTGTATGCCCAGATCGAAGGGCGGTTCGTGGGCCTCGGCGTCGAACTGAAGACCGCGACTGACGGCCTGCTCGTGGTGCACGTGATCCCCGCCAGCCCGGCGGAGCGGGCGGGCATCCGGGCGGGCGATCATCTCGTCGGTGTCGGCGGGCGGTCGATCGGCGGGATGAGTGTCGAGGAGGCGGCCCAGTTGCTGCAGGGCCCGGAAGGTTCGCTCGTCACGCTCGCCATCCTGCGGGCTCCGGCTCCCGCCCGCGCTGTCACCGTCCGACGGGAGCACGTGGATGTTCCGAGCGTCGAGGACGTGAAGCTTCTCGACCGGACGGCCGGCATCGGCTACTTCAAGCTCTCTTCGTTCCAGAAGACCACGGCGGCCGACGTCGAGGCGGCCCTCCGGCGGCTCGATGCGTCTGGCATGCGGTCGCTCGTCATCGACCTGCGGGGCAATCCCGGCGGCCTGCTCTCGGCCGCGGTCGATACGGCCGACATCTTCCTCGACCGCGGCCTCGTGGTGGCGACCCGCGGCCGCAGCCCCGAGGAAGACTTCAACTACTCCGCCGGCCGCCCCGGCACCTGGCGGATGCCGATGGTGGTCCTGATCGACGGCGACTCGGCCAGTTCCAGCGAGATCTTCGCGGGCGCGATCCGGGATCACGGCCGCGGACGGATCGTCGGCAGTCGCAGCTACGGCAAGGGCTCGATCCAGGGCATCTTCCCCCTGGAGTCGGCAGGCGTCGGCATGCGGCTCACGACCGCGAAATTCTTCTCGCCCAAGGGCCTGCCCTACAGCGGCGTCGGCGTGGAGCCGGACCTGCCGGTGCATACAGCCGCTCGCCCGGTCGATGGGGCGGCGGCTCCGGCCGCCCACGACGCGGCCCTCGAAGTGGCCACGGAAACGGCCCGCAGCCTCACGCCGCGGCAGGCCGCCAAGCCCGCTCCGCGAACCACCGCCAGCCGGTAAGCGGCCCGCCGCCGCCGCTACTTGAACTGGCCGGACCGCGCCGCTAGTCTGCGACGAGTCGGTCGTACGCGTGTGCCCGCCGTTGAACTTCTTCTTCTGGCTGCGGTGGGCACTGGCGCCTTCGCGCCGGCACCGCATCCGGATCGCGGCTTCTGACTCCGCGGTCCGGCGGCGGTCGCAGTGTTTTCGTGCGTTCCATTCAGCCACCCACCTCTGGGAACCTTTGAAGAAGGACCTTGCCATGACCTCAGCTCGCGCCAGTGCCGTCGCTGCCATCAACAACTACAAGTCCAACGGTCAGGCCTGGAACTTCCGCGAGACGCCGACGAGCGAAATCTTCGGCGCCAACGTCTTCAGCGATGCGGTGATGAAGGACCGCCTGCCGAAGAGCGTCTACAAGGCGCTGCAGGCGACGATCAAGCAGGGCAAGCCGATCGACCCGGGCATCGCCGACGCCGTGGCCCTCGCCATGAAGGACTGGGCCATCGAGAAGGGCGCCACCCACTATGCCCACGTCTTCTACCCGCTCACCGGCCTCACCGCCGAAAAGCACGACAGCTTTCTCACGCCGACCGGCGACGGCGACGCGATCGCCGAGTTCTCGGGCAAGGAACTGATCCAGGGTGAGCCCGACGCCTCGAGCTTTCCCTCGGGCGGCCTCCGCGCCACGTTCGAGGCCCGCGGCTACACCGCCTGGGATCCGACGAGCCCGGCCTACATCCTCGACAATCCTAACGGCACCACGCTTTGCATCCCCACCGCGTTCTGCTCGTGGACGGGTGAGGCGCTCGACAAGAAGACGCCGCTGCTCCGCTCGATGCAGGCCGTCGACAAGCAGGCCCGCCGCGCGCTGGCCCTCTTCGGCCACAAGGACGTCGGCCAGGTGTCGGCCTCGTGCGGACCCGAGCAGGAATACTTTCTCATCGACCGCAACTTCTACTTCGCCCGGCCCGACCTGGTGATGGCCGGCCGCACGCTCTTCGGCGCCAAGCCGCCCAAGGGTCAGGAGTTCGAGGATCAGTACTTCGGCGCCATCCCCGAACGGGTGCTGGCCTGCATGCTGGAGGCGGAGCGCGAGCTCTTCAAGCTCGGCGTGCCCGTGAAGACCCGGCACAACGAAGTGGCACCGAGCCAGTACGAGATCGCCCCGCTCTACGAAAACGCCAACATTGCGACCGACCATCAGCAGTCGATCATGCAGATGCTCACGCGAGTGGCCCAGAAGTACGGCATGGCCTGCCTGCTGCACGAGAAGCCCTTCGCGGGCATCAACGGCTCGGGCAAGCACGTCAACTGGTCGCTCGGCTGCCGGCTCGGCAACCTGCTCGAGCCGGGCGAGACGCCCCATGCCAACATGCAGTTCCTCGTGTTCTGCGCCGCCGTGATCCGGGCCGTGCACCTCCACGGCGACCTGCTGCGGGCGGTCGTCGCCTCCAGCGCCAACGACCATCGACTCGGGGCCAACGAGGCGCCCCCGGCGATCATCTCGATCTTCCTCGGCGACCAACTCGCCGACGTGTTCGAGCAGATCGAGAAGGGCAAGGCCACCAGCTCGAAGTCGTCGGGCACGCTCACCGTCGGCGTCGATACGCTGCCCACGCTGCCGAAGCACGCCGGCGACCGGAACCGGACGAGCCCGTTCGCCTTCACCGGCAACAAGTTCGAGTTCCGGGCCGTCGGCTCGAGCCAGTCGATCGCCGGACCGCTCGTGACGCTCAACACGATCATGGCCGAGAGCCTCGACTATGTCGCCACGGAGCTGGAGAAGGCCACCGGCGGCGACCAGTCGAAGCTCGCGGGAGCCGTCGAGAAGCTGCTGCAGAAGATCATCTCCGAGCACAAGGCGGTGATCTTCAACGGCAACGGCTACTCCCAGGAGTGGCACGACGAGGCGAAGAAGCGGGGACTCCCGAATCTCCGGGCCACGCCCGAGGCGCTCGACGCCCTCGTCGCTCCGAAGAACATCGCCCTGTTCGAGAAGTATGGCGTGCTCTCGGAGCGGGAGGTTCGCAGCCGCTACGACATCTACATGGAGCGGTACTGCAAGGACATCAACACCGAAGCCTCGTCGGCCCTCCAGATCGCCAAGACGATGATCCTGCCGGCTGGCTACCGCTACCAGGGTGAGCTGGTCGACACGGCCAGCAAGCTCAAGAGCATCGGCCAGACGGTGCACATGGGCACGCTGGAAAAGCTCACGAAGCTGGTCGGTGAGTTCGAAGGCCGGATCGAGGCTCTCGAGAAGACCCTCGCCCACCACGGCGCGGCCGACCTCCGGGCCGAGGTGAAGCACTTCCACGACGACGTCATCCCGGCGATGGTGGCGCTCCGCGAGACGGCCGATCAGATCGAAGTGATCCTGCCCGACGATCTCTGGCCGCTCCCCACCTACCGCGAGATGTTGTTCATCAAGTGAGCGATCCCGATCTGGCCGAGTCGATCGCCGCCGAGTGCGGCCGTCTCGGCATCGAGGTACCTGTCGATTCCACACCGAGGCTCGCTGCATATGCGGCGAGCCTCTGGTCTTGGAATGAGCGGCTGAATCTCACGCGGCACACCGACGTCGCCACGTTCGTGGCCCGCGACGTGGGGGACGCCGCGGCGATCGCGCCGCATCTGGCAGCCGGCGAGCGGGTGCTCGACGTGGGCACCGGCGGCGGCGTACCCGGCGTGATCCTGGCCATTCTCAGGCCCGACCTCCGGGTCGAGCTCTCCGACAGCGTGGCGAAGAAGGCCCGCGCCGTCACGGAGATCGTGCAGGCCGTGGGGCTCGCCGTGCCGGTGCATGCCGGAGCCGCGCAGCAGCTGGTGGCCTCACGCGCTCAGGGCGCGACCCGCTTCGACACGCTCGTGGTCCGGGCGGTGGCGCCGCTCGGCAAGCTGCTCGGCTGGTTCGAGCCGCTGTCCGACGCCTTCGGCCGGATGCTCGTGGTGAAGGGGCCACGCTGGGAGGAGGAGAAGGCCTCGGCCCGCCTCGAAGGCCGCGGCAAGAAGATGACCCTGCGGCGGATCGCCTCCTGGCAGACCGTCGGCCGGGATCACGACAGCGTGCTGCTGGAACTCCGCCGCCGCGTTCCGGCGTAGGTCACTCTTCCCCTCCGCTGTCCAAGCCCCCATGCGCAAGCCGTCCCAATCCAAGCCCCCATGCGCAAGCAGGGGGATATTCCGGGTTGCTTCGCGATGGACGCCACATCATCCCCCGGCTTGCGCCTGGGGGCTTTTATAAAAAACGGGCGGCGCCGACACCAACCGACGCTACAGATTCATCCCGAGATATCCGCCGGCGGCATCGCTGGCGGCCTGTTCGCGGGCCAGCCGCTCGAGGGCTCGGGAGAGGTCGCCGGCCGCGATGTAGCGGTTGAACTCGGCCTCGACGGCATGCTTCACCGACAATTGCAGCCAGTTGACCGCCGGCTGCGTCAGCCAGTCGCAGGTCTCGAGCGCCAGCGTGATCTCCAGATCACTGCCGATCGTCTTCGAGTCGGCGTCGTCGGTGAGCACGGTCCCCTCGAAGGTGAACCGAACCCAGCCGCTGTCTGTCTCGTTGGTAAACCGAAACGTGCAGCTGCCGCCCGTAAGATAATAGGTGTTCCGCGTGCCGTGCCGGCCCACCGCCCGCTGCATCCGCTCGAGGCGGCGGCGGTAGACGGGCGACGCGTCGAGCGGAATGTCGAGCCGCGGCACGCTGCGGAGCGGCGTGCAGTCGAAGGCAATCGCCACGGCGGGCAGGGAGTCGGTTTCAGCCATGACGAGCGAATTCTACCGTGCATTCCGAAAAGCCGCAGCGCTGGCGGTGCTGTCAGTGACCGTCGCCACCGGCTGCCGTCCGCCTGCGGCCGGCGTGCGGGTCACCGAGACGCGGCGATTCATGGGTGTGCCGTGGACGATCACCGTCCACGCGGCCGATGCGTCCGCA
>JBILVW010000155.1:0-6674 GCA_044370205.1 Pirellulales bacterium
CAGCCGCAGCCGTCGGTCGGGGCGTTCCACATGATCGTGGTTGGCAGATCCCGGCTACAGTCGCCGATGATCACGGCCCCGACCTTGCCCGGCACCGTGTCTGGCTGCGGGGGCAGAGCGATCGCGCCGCCCGCCTTGTCCAATGGCACGATGGTGAATGCCGAAGCAATACCGACGTGATCGCTGGAGGGTATCCACCGGACGGTGTCCGTGAACGCGATGGTGCGGAGCTCGGCGGCGTTGCCAGTGGCTGCCGCTGCCCCGAGGTTTTGGAAAAGAGGCGCCGGGTTGGTGGAAGTCTGGGCCGAAATCGTCTTCCAGGCGTTCGCGGACGCCACCCACTTCTGCAGGGTGCCGCTGTGCACCTGCGTGACGATGAAGCCTTGGGAGCCCTGGCCCAGGAGATGCGACGCCGTCAGTTCGACGGTCTTCCCGCCCGAGCCATCGAGCATCACCGTCCGCTCGCCGTTGACCGTGGCCCGGAAGCTCGTCGCGACACTCCGGATCCCGGCACGGTTCTCCGCCACCGCGCTGACATCGTGCACGCTGGTGGCCAGCCGCGGAGCGGTGAACGACCACGCCCCCGTCGTGGCATGGCTTTTCACCCGTCCGCTCGCCACGCCGGCGATCGACACGTTCACCCACAGGCCGGGCTCCACCCTTCCACGGAAGGTGGGGACGCTGTCGGTCGTCTTCCCATCCCCCTTCGTACCGGTATCCGTGGCATTCCCCAGGCGGAGCGTCGGGGCGTCGGGCACCGTCGTCACGATCTTGACGGCCAGCGGTTTGGAGAGTCTGCCCACGTTGCCAGACGCATCGACCGCTCGGGCGACGATCGTGTGACCGCCGGCAGCGAGTGCCGCCTCGGCAGGCACCGTGTAGCTCCACATGCCGTTCACGACCGGCACGTGGGCGACACGTCGGCCGTCGATGATGAGCCGTGCCTCACTCGCCGCGCTCGACACTCTGCCGGTCAGGGTCGGCGTCTGGTCGGAGGTGATGTTGTCGACGCTCGACCATCCGGTGTCGCTCTCCGCAACGAGGTTCGGAAGGAACGCCCGCATGCCGGCGTCCAACATCGTCCGCGATTCCAACTCCTCGCCGCGCACGAACTGGCGGGCCCGCGTCCGGCTGCCACTGCGGCCGGATCGCGTCTGCTGGCGAGCCGACGACCCGGCCAACCAGCCACGCACTGCGACTAGGGCCGGTGAGTCGCGCGAAATCCGCATCATGGAAGCAGGTCCCTGCGGGGACGGACGGGTGTCCGGGGAATGGGGCCAGCCAATGACAGTGAAGCCCGCGGCGGGCGAAGGTATCAGGGTTTGTAATCGAAGGACGCAAGCGACACAAACAAGGATTGGTCGCTGGCGGCGGATAGCGTGAGAGCCCTGCCCCCCTTAAACGGCACCGCTTCCAGAGAGGGAATCTGGGGGTGGAGCAAACCAAGGGAGGCAACTAATGCCACGCGGAAAGAAGGAACTGGCTGAGCAGATCATCCCCAAGCTTCGAGAGGTCGAGGTTGAGGTGGGGAGAGGCAAGGCCGTCTTGGAGGCGGTCAAGAAGATCGGTGTGACGGAGCAGACCTGCTATCGATGGAAGAAGAAGTTCGGTGGGCTGCGGATCGACCAAGCGAAGCGGCGGCGAGCGGTCGAGCACGTCAGAGGTGCTCTTGGCCGTGATCGACTGAGCGAACGCCGGGCATGTCGTGTGCTTGAGCAGCATCGGAACACGCAGCGACGGCGGCTATGGCTGAACGACGGCTCGTGCATCCGGCTGCGGCCTACCCATCGCAATCACGTGTGGAGCTACGACTTCGTGGCCGACCGCACATCCGATGGCCGGCCCATCCGAATGCTGACGATCGTGGACGAGTTCACTCGGGAGTGCTTGGCGATCGATGTCGCCAAGAGGCTCACGAGCGAAGATGTTCTCGAACGGCTGAGCGACCTGTTCGTTCACAGGGGTGTTCCGGAACACATCCGAAGTGACAACGGGAGCGAGTTCACGGCCAAGTGCGTCCGGGAGTGGCTGGGGCGAGTTGGGGTGACGACGTTGTTCATCGAGCCGGGTTCACCGTGGGAGAACGGCTATGTGGAGAGCTTCTTTCGTGTTGCTCCGGGACGAGCTGCTGGCGCGGGAAGCGTTCGACACGCTCCTCGAGGCCAAGGTGCTCATCGAGCGGTGGCGGCAGGACTACAACACGGTCCGGCCGCACAGCACCCTGGGGTACCGACCCCCGGCTCCTGAGGCGCGGCAGCCCTGTGCGGTCGCCTCGGCTACGCCTCGGCAACCGCAGAGGGCTGGTCTGCTGGAGGGCAAAACCCTAACTTAAAAACTGGCGTCATTCATGATGGGGGCAGGTCACTCATGGCCCAGAAAATGCCGGGGAAAGTCAGTTGACGGGGCTCTACCCTTCCCGTAAATTTTTCCGAAAGGCGGTGGTGGTTTCATCGGTTGAGTCTTCTGCATCGTCTACCGCAGTAAACCGTTCGTCAACATTCCACGCGGCATCATCTCAAAACAGGGTTCGTCATGGTTGTCCTTCGTCATCGTCGTCCCGATGGTCGCCCCGGCTCGCGATCAACTTCCGTGCGTTCGATTCTCGCCTTGGCCGGCGGCGCTGCCGCTGTGCCCCTGGTCGAAGCGCCCGCCGATGCCGCAATCATTTCCAGCAGCAGCCTCAGTGGTACGGTGATCAGCTGGAATCGAACGCCGTCCGTCACCGTGAATTCGCTTCCTGGAAGCGACGGCTTCAGTATCAACACGCGGGCGACCGCGAATGGCGGTCCCGATGGTGGTTACGGTTCCGGTATTGTGGGTGTGGTCATCGCATGGGATGGGGCCGGAAATGGAAAATTTCAGCGCGGTGGAAGCGGTATCTATCCGGCCTACCTCGCACTCGAGGACTTCCCGGTGAACGCAGATGCGTTCACGGACTCGGCAGCATTTGCCAACGTGAATCTTGGGTCTGTTAATAGTTATGGAGACTTCGCCAATGATGGCAACGCTGCGTTCTCGGGTTCCTCCAAGTACCTTCTCTTTAGGTTCACGAACCTCAGCACCAGCCAGGTGAACTTCGGGTGGATTGAGTTGACCAAGGCAACCACGGGCTTCACAACAGGTGAAAGCCGCTACTCGGTAACGCTTGGTGAATGGGCCTACGACGACTCGGGCGCCCAGATTCTGGCGGGCCAAGTGGTTCCCGTTCCTGAGCCAGCAACGGCGACGCTGGCGATGGGAGGAGCGCTCGTGGCCGGTGCGGCCGGACTCCGGCGGTGGCGGAAGCAACGGGCCGCAGGCCTGCCTGCGGATGGCGAGCAGGCGTGACGCCCCGTTTCCTTGTCAATGCGACACGACGGTGAGCCTCGGCATGGCTTCCGGTGTTGCTCGCAAAGTGCTCGTGATCGGCTGGGATGCCGCCGACTGGAGGGTCATCCGCCCGCTCCTGTCCGCCGGTCGCATGCCTCACTTGGCCGGCCTCATGGCCCGCGGGGTCTCGGGCAACATGGCCACGCTGTATCCCGTGCTGTCTCCGACGCTCTGGACCAGCATCGCCACCGGAAAGCGGCCGCCCAAGCACGGCGTGCTCGGATTCGCGGAGCCCACGCACGACGGCATGGCCGTCAGACCCTGCAGCGTGCTGTCCCGCACCACCAAGGCCCTCTGGAATATCCTCGCCCAATCCGGCAGGCGATCGATCGTGGTGGGCTGGTGGCCTTCATATCCAGCCGAGCCGATCCCGGGCGCGATGGTTTCCAACCACTTTCAGAAGGTGCCTGACGATCCCGAGTCGCCGCTGCCGCCGCTTGCCCCTGGGATCGTATCGCCGCGGCATCTGGCGGAAGAGATCTCCGACCTCCGCCTCAAGCCCGCGGAAATCCCCCTCGACGTGCTGCGGATGTTTGTGCCGGGATGCGACGACGTGGACCAGGGCAGCGACAAGTCGCTCCATGACCTGGCGAGAATCCTCGCCGAGACCCTGTCGATTCATGCCGCCGCCACGGATCTCCTCGAGCGGGAGCCGTGGGACTTCGCCGCGGTCTACTTCGACACGATCGATCATGCGTGCCATCGCTTCATGCGGTTTCATCCGCCGCGGCAGCCGTGGGTTCCCGAGCGCGAGTTCAAGCTCTATCGGGACGTCGTAGCCAACGTCTATCGGCACCACGATGCGATGCTCGGCCGGTATCTGGAACTGGCGGGCCCCGACGCCCACGTGATCGTGCTCTCCGACCATGGCTTCCATTCCGACGAACGGCGGCTCGCCTGGATTCCCGCCGAGCCGGCCGGGCCCGCCGATGAGCATCGCCATTTCGGGATCCTCGTGATGGCCGGGCACGGGTTGCGGTGCGGCGAGAAGATTCACGGGACGTCGGTGCTCGACCTCACGCCCACCGTGCTGACGCTCTTCGGTCTGCCGGTCGGGGACGACATGGACGGCGCCGCGCAGATCCAGGCGTGGGTCGATCCTCCCGCGATCGAGCGGATCCCCTCGTGGGACGCCGTGGCCGGCGACGACGGCCGGCATCCGGCCGAAAGCCTCCACGACACGCGGGCGGCGGCCGCCCAGCTCGATCAACTCGTCGCGCTGGGCTACATCTCGCCGCTGCCGGACGACCGGGCCCGGGCCGTCCGGGAAACGGTCTGCGAGCTCGACTACAACCTCGCCCGCGCGCTCGACGACGGCGGCAGTCCGCAGCTGGGCATTCCGATTCTGGAGCGACTGTGGGAGGAGTGGCCGGATCAGCACCGCTTCGGCATCCACCTGCTGGGCATGTATTCCCGAGCCGGCCGGATCGCCGAGCGTCGCCAGGCGCTCGAGACGCTCCGGGAGCGGGCGGCCCGCCTGGCCGTGGAGGCGCGGGAAAAACTGGCGGCGCTCCCCGCGGAAGATGCCGACGCCGATGATCCGGTCGCCCGGGAATCGCCCGCGGCCCGGCGGCGGCGGTTCGAGCGACGCAAGCTCGCGGAGCTTGCCGTGGGGCTGCGGCTCGAGCGGGCCGAGGCCGAGCAGGCGTTTTTGGAGGGGGATCATGCCGCCTGTGCGGCGGCGATCGCCCCGCTGGTGGCGAAAGAGGCCTCGAGCGACAAGCTGGGCTTCGCCGACGCCACCTTTCTGGCGTCGCGGCTGATCGACCTGGGGCGACATGGCGAGGCGCTGCCGATCGTCGAACGATTGCTCAAAGCCGATCCGGAGACGTCGCTGCTGCCGGTGCTCAAGGCGGAAATCCTGTTTCGCCGCCGCGACTGGGACGGCGTGGTGGCCGCCGCCTCCGAGGGGCTAGGGCTCGTCTATTTCAATCCGCGGCTCCACCTGATCCTCGGCTTGGCCCTGGCCCGACTCGGCGAACGCACCGACGCGATCAACGAGCTTCACGTGGCCCTGCGGCAGAACCCCGCGCTCGTGCCCGCCTATGCGGCGCTCGAGCGACTCCACCAGCACGACCCGCTGCGGGCGCTCGAGTACCGACGCCAGGCCCAAAGCCTCCGCGAGCGGCTGCGTCGGCAGCGCCAGGAACGTGCGGTCGCGGCGCCGGCGGAGGCGGCGAGCGAATACGACTTCTCCGCACGGTGCCAGGCGTTGCCGCAGGCCCCTGCCCGGACGGCGGAGGCCGTGGTGGTGGTGTCGGGGCAGCCGCGTAGCGGCACCTCGATGCTGATGCGGGTGCTCGAGGCGGGCGGCCTGCCGATCCTCGCGGATGGGCTGCGGCCAGCCGACGAGAACAACCGGCTCGGCTACTACGAGTATCAGCCCGTCAAGGACATAGCCCGAGGCAAGCCGGCTGCCGCCTGGATCGGCGCCGCCGCCGGGAAAGCGGTGAAGGTCGTGGCCCCGCTGGTGCCCTATCTTCCGGCCGGTGTGCCCATGCGGCTGCTCGTGCTCCATCGGCCGGTGAGCCAGATGCTCGCCTCGCAGGAGGCGATGAAGGGTCGGCTGGGCACGACGGCCCGGGTTTCGGCATCCGCTCTCTCCAGGCGGTTCATCGCCGAGCTCGACGCCGTGGATGCGATCGTGGCGTCCCGTCCCGGCTGGCACGTCTTGCACGTGTCGTACGAGCGGATGCTGGCCGATCCTGTCGGCGAGTGCCGCCGGATCGCCGCGTTTCTCGGCGCGGGGTTCGACGTCGCCGCGGCGGCTGCGGCCGTCGATCCGTCACAGCGGCGATATGCGTGAACGGCCAAGGCCAAGGCGAGCCCGAGATCGACATCCACAGCCCCTGACAGCAATCGATGCCGCGGTGCGGACGGTCCGCGAGAAGAGCGGTTTCAAGGGCTCCGCGCGATGGTCGCCCGGGACTTCGAGCAGATTCAGGCCAGCGTCGGGGAAATGCTCGTGGATAGGCCCCGCAGGAACATTCTCAGGCGTGGGAATGTTGGAGGTGCCGTATGAGTTCTGAGATGGAGTTGGTCGTGGATGCTGGGGGTGGCTTGCAGTGAGGATGCCGTAAGCGCCAGCGGTCAATGGCTGGCGGACGCCGTTCCTGACCCGTCAGCCTTCGATGCGGCCTTTGATGCCAGGCGATGCAAGAAAGGGCTCGTGTACCGATGCCCGTGGACAGGATCGAGCAACGCCTTGCCGGTTGGTGCGAAGAACACAATTACGGCGGCCACGTATCGTCGCACGGTCTCGTGTAACGCACGATAGGCATCGAGGCACTTGCCGGAGCCGTCCG
>JBILVW010000156.1:0-6667 GCA_044370205.1 Pirellulales bacterium
AAGGGTAGCCGCGGCTTTCTCCCACTTCGTCTGCGGGAGGCCGTAGTCGCGGAGGAGCTCCACGACCCGCTCATCTTCGACCTGCTCGAAGTTGCGATAAAACTGGCCGATCGCCCAGAAGGCCTCCGGTTCCTGCAGGCAGATGACGCGGTCGCACAGTGGCCGGATCGCGTCGATTCGGTCGGGCGCCCCGACCGGCACGGCCACGATGATCTCCTTCGCCCCCGCCGCCCGCACCGTATGCAGCGCGGCGATCATGGTGGCCCCGGTCGCGATGCCGTCGTCGGTGAGGATCACCGTGCGGCCGTGCACGTCGGCCTGCGGGCGGACCGCGCGGAACATCGTTCGCCGCCGTGAGATCTCGACCAGCTGCCGCTTCCGCTCGGCCTCGATGTAGGCGTCGCCCACGTCGGTCATCGCCGAGGCGAAGTGGTTGAGGTAGACGTCGCCGTCCTCGGAGACGGCGCCGAGTGCGAGCTCGGGCTGGTGTGGGGCGCGGATCTTCCTGGAGAGCACGACATCGAGCTCGCAGCCGAGTCCCCGGGCGAGGGCCGCGCCGATCTCGACGCCGCCGCGGGGGATCGCGAGCACGACCGGCTTCTCGAGCGAATGGCCGCGGAGCCGCTCCACGAGCATCCAGCCGGCCTCTTCACGGTCGTTGAACGTGCGGTGATTCATCGGTGGAGCCTCAGGTGAGGGTGAAGCGAGAACGTCAGCCGTGGAGATGTTTCGCGAACCACTCGGCGGCGAGCCGTGCGGCCTCGTCGAGCGTGCCTGGCTCCTCGAAGAGGTGCGTCGCCCCCGGCACGATCGCCAGCCGCGTCTCGCAGTCGAGCCGCGCTGAAGCCTGCTCGTTGAGGGCGATCACGTCGGTGTCGAGCTCGCCCACGATGAGCAGCGTGGGCACACGCACGGCCCGCAGCTTGCGGCCCGCGAGGTCGGGCCGCCCGCCTCGCGACACGATCGCCTCCACTCGCGGCTCCCGGGCCGCCGCCACGAGTGCCGCCGCCGCGCCGGTGCTCGCCCCGAACAGGCCCAGCGGCAGGTGCCGCGTCTGCTCGAGCTCCGACACGTAGCGGATCGCGGCGAGCAGCCGCTCGGCGAGCAGGCCGATGTCGAACACGTTCACCCGGTCGGTGGCCTCCTGTTCCGTGAGCAGATCGAAGAGCAGCGTACCGATCCACGACTCGTGGAGCACCGAAGCGACGAACGCGTTGCGGGGGCTGCGGCGGCTCGACCCGCTGCCGTGGGCGAAGAGCACGAGGCCGGTCGACGGTGCCGGCAGGCAGAGCGTGCCGGGCAGCGCGATCGCCGCCCCCTCCGCGTTCATGGTAGGAATCGACACGTCGAACGATTCGATTGCGTTGATAAGCGTCATGGAGATTCTCCCTCGGGTGACGCTCCCTCATGGAGCACGTGACTGTGGGGATGCACGAGCTGCACGGCCAACGCCTGCGGCCCGTCGTTCCCCTCCTCCTCGCTGAAATACACGGGGCTGCCGACGTCGGCGATGTGGAAGTCGTGGTCGGAGATCGCATGGCGGTGGAAGTAGATCTCGCGACCGTCGGGCGTCTCGATGAAGCCGTAGCCCTGAAGTGGAAAGAGCTGGGCGATCCGCCCCTGGGCCCGGGCCGCATGCGACTTCTCGGCGCCGCGCATGCGGCGGACGTGGTCTTCGAGCCGGCGACGGGCGGCGAGGAACGAGTCGCGAAGCGCCACGTAGATGTCCTCGTGGGCATGATCGAGGTGGTGGTCGCGATTCACCACGATCTCGCCGCCAGGCACGACGAGATCGACCCGCACCGAATAGAGCCGCCCCTCACGATGATGACGGTGGGGCTGGGCGACCACCACGTGGCAGCCGGTGATCCGGTCGGAGAGCCGCTCGAGCTGCGCGATGTGATCGAGCGCCGCATCGCGAACCCGCTCGTCCACCGGAAGATCGTCGAACGACACCTGCGGCTGGGTCTGCATCGCCGTGAACCTCCGTCGGGCTGGAACACCCGAGAGAGAGTAGGGGCGACATGCCACACGAGGCAGCGAGCGAGCTTCGGAACCGAAAAACCTGCAGCGTCACGGAGAAAGACAGTTTGCCGAACTCGTCACAAGTCCGGCACCACGATCTTCTCGTCGAGGCTCCCGGGGAGGGGTTGCCCTTGCCGTGGCGTCGGCGTTGCTGGCAAGCGCAGCCAGGATGGCGAAAGCGCAGCCAGCATCGAGAGAGCGAAGGGCAGGATGCCCGTAGCGAACGTCCGGCGACATGGCAGGGGCAACCCCGGCCCTGTGCTCAGTCAGCGGCGACTTCGAGCGGGAGCGTCGTCTCGACGGTCTTGCCGGCGAGCGTGTCGGTCACTGAAACGGCGACGTGGCTGCGGCCCGCTGCCGCCGATTCCGGGATGCGGATCACGAAGCGGGCGAAGTAGTCGCGGCGGCGGTTGGCGCAGGTTTCCGCGATCGGTTCGAAGTTCCATTCCTCGATCGTGCGGCCGTCGGCGGCCACGAGCCGCAGCACCGCGTCGATGCAGGTGGTGTGGCCGTCGGCGGCCGTGCTGGCAGCAAGGTCGTCGAGTTCGACGTAGACGATCACTTCCTGGCCGGGGGTGAACCGGTCGGCGGGGAACCGATCGAACACGCCCCAGGCCTGCACGCGGGAGGCGAAGCAGGCGGTGCGGATCGATACGGCGGGGACGGATTCGCGAGCCGGCGGGGCCGGCTCAGGGGCTGTCGCGGGCTCGTCGGGAGTGGCGACGACGGGTTCGGCCGGCTGTTCTGCCGCCGGTGTCTCGACCGGCGCAGAGGCTGCGGGCTCCGGCGCTGGGGCCGGTGGAGGGGCGGACGGAGAAAGTTCGGCCTTGGCGACCACGTGGGTGCTTGCAGCGGGGACGGCGGGCTTGGTGAGCGCCGCGGCGAACTCCGCGATCACGACCGGCCAATCCTCTGGCTGCGTGGTCTGCAGGGTGGTGACGAGTGCCAGCTGCGTCTGCTCGTCGAGGCTGCCCACTTTCGACAGGCGGGTGATGGCCTCTTCGATGGCGGCGGCCCGGCGGGTGTCGTGATCCTCGGCCGCGTCCTCGGCCACCTCTTCGGATTCGGGCTCGGCATCCTCCGCGGTGTTCTCAGCGGCCACGGTATCGGGCTCTTCGGCCGTCTCCGCATGTGTATCGGCGAGGTCCCACGGGAGGCCGCGGAGCGAGGCGGTCGTCAGGGCCGATGTGCAGCCGCTCGCGGCAGCCAATGCGAACGCCGGTACGACGACGAGCAGTTTCCGGAGCAATTCGGGCCGGGAAGCAAACGGGAAGGATTTCATCTGGTGCGTCGCTGAGGGCGGTTGGCCCGCCGGCCGAACGGCCGCGCGTGCTTCCCCGAGAGGACCTACACGGGCGGAAGAATAGGAGTGCCCGCATCGCCGTCACAAGGGCAACGCAGCTGTCATCGGGTACGGTCGCCGCTGAATCGGCTGGCCGTGGCAAACTGCGGAGTTTTGCTAGACTCCGGGCTCACCGAAGGTGTTCGGGTTTCGTGAGGAAACTGATCTCCATGCCGGCCGCGACGTTCGATCGGGAGTCGATCCCCCCCCAATGGACGCATCGGCACCTGCTCGACCTCGAGCGGCTGACACCCGATGAGGTTCGCCTCCTGCTCGATACGACGGCCCTCTTCAAGGAGGCCACCAACGGCTGCCGCTCCAAGCTCGGCCTCCTCGCAGGCAGGTCGATCGTCAATCTCTTCTTCGAGAACTCGACCCGCACCCGCACCAGCTTCTCGCTGGCCGCGCGGCGGCTCGGGGCCGACGTGATCGACTTCACGGCCGCCTCGAGCAGCCTGTCGAAGGGCGAGTCCTTCATCGATACGGCGAAGAACCTCGAGGCGATGGGCATCGACGCCGTCGTCGTGCGGCATGCCACGCCCGGCACGCCCCACCTCCTTTCGCAGTATCTCGACGTGGGGGTGATCAACGCGGGCGACGGCCCGCACGAGCATCCGACGCAGGGCCTGCTCGACATCTTCTCGATCCGCGAGCGGCGGGGCGACCTCAAGGGCGCGACGGTGGGGCTCGTGGGTGACATCGCCCACAGCCGGACGGCCCGCTCCAATATCTGGGGCCTCATGAAACTCGGGGCCCACGTGATTCTCTGCGGCCCGCCGACGCTCGTTTCGGACCGCTGGCGGGAGATCGGCGTGGAGGTGTCGCACGATCTCGATGCGATCATTCCGCGGTGCGACGTGCTCAACCTGCTGCGGATCCAGTTCGAGCGGCAGAACACGCGGCCCTTTCCGTCCGTTCGCGAATATGCCCACCTCTACGCCATGACCGGCGAGCGGCTGCGGCGGGCCAAGCCCGATCTGTTGATCCTGGCCCCGGGGCCCATCAACCGCGGCGTCGAAGTGACCGCCGAGGTCGCCGACTGTGGCCAGTCGCTGATCCTCGATCAGGTGACCAACGGGCTCGCCGTGCGGATGGCCGTGCTCTGGCTGCTGTGCGGGCCGCGCGGCGGGCAGGTCTCCGGTGCCGCGGCTTCCCGCCATGAAAGGATCGTCTGATGGCCACGCTTCTCATTCGCGGCGGCAGGGTGATCGACCCCGCCCAGAACATCGACCGGGTGGACGACGTGCTCGTCCGTGACGGGCTTGTCGTGTCGATCGGACATGAGAGGGGCCAGCCGCTCGGCAAGGCCGACGAGACGATCGAGGCGCGCGGATTGATCGTGGCGCCCGGCCTGGTCGACATGCACGTGCATCTCCGCGAGCCGGGCCGCGAGGAAGACGAGACGATCGAGACGGGCACGCGGGCGGCCCTGGCTGGCGGCTTCACGAGCGTGGCGTGCATTCCCAACACCGAGCCCCCGCTCGACACCCAGGCCGCGGTCGAGTTCATCCACCAGAAGGCCGCCCGGGCCGATACATGCAACGTGTTCGTGGTGGCCTGCGTGAGCCGGGGCCGCGAGGGCAAGGAATTGGCCGAGATCGGCCGGCTTGTCGAGGCGGGTGCCGTGGCCTTCAGCGACGACGGAGCTCCGGTCTACGATGCCGAACTCATGCGGCGGGCCCTCGAATACTGCCGGATGTTTGACAAGCCGATCCTCGCCCACGAGGAGGTGCTCGAGCTTTCCCGCGGGGGCGTGATGAACGAGGGGCTCGTATCGCTCCTGCTCGGCCTGCCCGGCATGCCGGCGGCGGCGGAGGATGTGATGATCGGCCGCGACATCGCGCTCACCGAGGCCACGGGAGGACGGCTCCACGTGATGCACGTTTCGACGGCGGGGGGCGTGGCCTTGATCCGCGACGCCAAGCGGCGGGGCGCCCGGGTCACCGCCGAGGCCTGCCCGCACCACTTCACGCTCACCGACGAAAGCCTTCGCGGCTTCGACTCCAACTACAAGATGAGCCCGCCGCTGCGGACGGCCGCCGACGTCGAGGCGATCATCGAGGGGCTCGTGGACGGCACGATCGACTGCATCGCGACCGACCATGCACCGCACGCCCGCGAGAAGAAGATGCTCGAACTCGACCGGGCTCCGTTCGGCATCCTCGGCCTGGAAACGGCCGTGGGGCTTTCGGTCACGCGGCTGGTGGCCACGGGCCGGATCGGCTGGCCACGCCTCATCGAGGCGATGAGCACGCTCCCCGCCCGGATCCTGGGCATCAACCGGGGCACGCTGCGGCCGGGCGCCGTCGCCGACATCACGCTCATCGACCCCGAGCGGTCGTGGCAGGTGGACGTCGGCTCGTTCCAGTCGAAGAGTGTCAACTCGCCGTTCCACGGCTGGACGTTGCGGGGCAGGGCAGTGGCCACGATCGTAGGCGGCCGCATCAAGCATCGGCTCGGATAGGCGAGTCTTCCGTGTATGGCCGGCTCGGGGGCGGCAAAAGTCTCGTCGCGGTGGGCCGAGGCGGCCCAATGCTCCTCGAGCGTTCGCCGACCCCCTCGCCTCCCTTTCTGAGCAAATGACCCTCATCATCGACGGCTACAACCTGTTGCATGCGTCGGGGGTGTTCGGGGCCGAACGTGGGCCGCGGGGGTTCGAGCAGTCGCGGGTGGCCCTCCTCGATCTGCTCTGCGAACTGCTCGGCGATCGCGCGACCGACACCATCGTGGTATTCGATGCGGCGCGGGCTCCCGACGGACTGCCCGGTCGGCTCGTGCATCGCGGCATCCAGGTGTGGTTCGCCCGTGAATACCCGGACGCCGACACGCTCATCGAGGAGCTCGTGGAGGACGACACCGCGCCGAGCCACCTCGTCGTCGTGTCGAGCGACCGCCGCCTGCAGGTCGCCGCCCGCCGCCGCCGGGCCAAGGCCGTTTCATGCGAAGAGTGGCTCGCCGACGCCCGCGCCGACCGCCGCCGTCGCACGCAACGGGCCGCCGACGAAAAGCCGGCCGCCCCGAGCCCTGCCGACGTCGAATACTGGAAGAAGTATTTCGAGATGTGACGCCAGAGGCCTTGCCACGTCGTTTGGCAAGGGGAGGGGGTCGGTGCAAGCTCGAGGAGCATTTGGACCGAGTCCTCGAGGTCCACCGCGACGAGACTTGTACCGCCCCCGAACCGGTGGGCTCGGAGGGGTTGCCCGTGCCGTCGAGCCGGCGTTGCTGGCAAGCGAAGCCAGGATGGCGAGAGCGCAGCCAGCATCGAGTGAGCGGAGGGCATGGATGCCCGCAGCGAACGTC
>JBILVW010000157.1:0-6661 GCA_044370205.1 Pirellulales bacterium
TGCGCCGGTTCCCCGATCAAAACCTGACGCTTGCCGATGCAGTCGGACTGCATGTGATGAAGTCGCGGCGGTCGCGGGCCTGCTGGTCGACGGACCGTCATCTACGGCTGACCGGCGTGCCCCTCGTGATCGACGACGCCTGACCGACCCGAATACGGCGTCACCACAGACCTTCGTGCTTGAGGCGGGCTTCGACGGTATCGGCCAGGTCGCGGGCCTGGGCTTCGAGTTCCTCCAGCTCCTCCTCGTCTTCGTTGTCTTCCGCGCGGCGGGCGAGAAAGATCAGGTAGTTGGCCTCGTTCCGCCAGGCCTTGAGCCAGTCGGGCCGCGAGGAGACGGGCCGGTAGACGAGCCGCTCGAGCCGATCGAACTCGTCGCCTGCAAAACTCACGACCGGTGCGCCGGGAAGTCGGTATAGCCCTTCGCGCCGGTCGGCGAATACCAGTCGGTCATCTCGGCCGGGGCGGCGAGCGGCCAGCCGTGGCGGAAGCGTTCGACGAGGTCGGGATTGCTGATGAACGGCCGGCCGAAGGCCACGAGATCGGCCAGCCCCTCGTCGATCGCCTTTTCGGCGGACTGGAGCGTGTAGCCGCAGTTGCCCATGAGCGGGCCGTGAAAGGCCTGCCGGAACTCGGCGAGCGTCATCGGCTCGGCGAGCTTGTGAAACCCGAACGCGAGCCCGTCCACGACGTGGAGATAGGCCAGACCGCAGCGGTCGAGCATCGTCGCCACATAGGAAAACTGCTCGCGGAAGTTGGGCGAGCCCATGTCGTTGAACACGCCGTTGGGCGAGATCCTCACGCCCACGCGGCCCGCGGGCCATTCGGCCGACACGGCCTCGACCACCTCCCGCAGCAGCCGCGCCCGCTTTTCGATGCTGCCACCGTAGTCGTCGGTGCGGAGGTTCGTCTTCGACTGCAGGAACTGGTCGATGAGGTAGCCGTTGGCGGCGTGAACCTCGACGCCGTCGAAGCCGGCCGCCCGTGCCCGGGCGGCGGCCCTTCGGTAGTCGCTCACGACGGCGGCGATCTCCCAGGTCTCGAGCGCCCTCGGTGTCTCGTAGGGCTTCTTGCCGAGCGGCGTGTGGATGCCGTCGCCGTCGATCTTCACGGCCGAGGCCGACACGGGCAGGCTGCCACCGTGGAAGTCGCTGTGCGACGCCCGGCCCATGTGCCAGAGCTGGAGGAAGATCCTGCCGCCGGCGGCGTGCACGGCCGACGTGACGGTCTTCCAGCCTGCTTGCATCGCATCGGTATAGACGCCGGGCGATTCGAGCCAGCCGTTGGCCTGTTCGGAGATCGTCGTGGCCTCGGCGATGATCAGCCCGGCAGAAGCCCGCTGCACGTAGTACTCCGCCATGAGGGCGTTCGGGATCCGCTCCTTGCCCGCGCGGCCGCGGGTGAGCGGCGCCATCACGACCCGATTGGGGAGCGAAAGGTCACCGAGCTGAAAGGGCTGAAACGGACGTGCGGTCGATGGCGACAAGGTGCTCATAGGGAGGCGAGTATAGCCAGTGAATCTTCCACGCCCCTCATCCTCGGGGCCAAGCGGGTATCATGAGTGCGATGACTCCTGCTGCAGGCAAACAGGCGACTCCGCCGCTGACGATCGTGTTCTTCGGCCTCGGAGCCGTGGGCTCGAGCATGCTCATCTGCCTGGCCGAGCTGGCCGAGCGCGACGGCATTCCCGTGCGGTTCAAGGTGTTCTCGATCGATCCCGCCGGAGCCCGCGACGCGCTCTACCACGCCGAGCGGCTCATGAAACGGATCGAGATCATCGGGGTGCCGAGCTTCGAGCCGCTGCTGGCCCTCGAGGGATCGGGGGCCGAAAAACTCGCCGGGGCCTCCCTGCTCGTCAATGCCGCGATCCCGCAGTTCAACTGCCCGATCATCGAACTGGGCATCCGCCTCGGCGCCCACACGCTCGACCTCGCCTCCGACATGTACAACCCGGAGACGGCGAGCTCCCTCACCTTCAATCAGTATGCCCACGACGCGGCCCTGCAGGAGCAGGGGGTGGCCGCCCTGGTCAATATGGGGATCTCCCCGGGGATCACGAATTTCCTTATCGGCGACCGGATTTGTCGGATCAGTTCCCAGCACCGGAAGGATCTCGACATCGAGTCGATCGACCTCTACCTGCTCGAAGACATCGACGCCGACGCCGTCATTTTCTCGTGGGCGCCGGCGGTGGCGCTCGACGAGTTGTCGCAGAGCCCGCTGCAGCTGCGGGACGGGCGGATGATCGTCCACGAGCCGTTCACGGCGTCCCGCGACTACCAGTTTCCGCACGAGCCTCGGGCATGGCGGCAGTATCCGCTCTACCAGGAGGAGCTGCTGTCGCTGCATCGGTCGTATCCGCAGGTCGAAAACATCGCCATCTACACCGGCGGCTCCGAGGTCGAGCTCGTCAAGGCGCTGCACCAGCTGAACCTGCTCTCGAAGGAGACGCTGGGTGCCAATCCGGAGCTGACGATCGAGGCCGTGGTGCGGGCCGCGATGCCCGGGATGAAGAAGCCCCGCCGGATCGAGGACTACCTCCGCTCGGGCGTGATTCGTCGCACGCACTTTTGTGCCGCGGCGGAGATCCGCGTGAGCGAGTCGGTGCGGAACGAGCGGCAGACGATCATCGAGACGGTGGGCCTGAGTTTCCTGCGATACCGCGAGTTGCTCGGCACGCCCTACGCGGGCGCCACCTACATCTCGTATCCCACCGCGGTGGGCGCCGCGATCCTGGGCTGGCACACGCTCTGCCACGTGCGGGCCGAGCCGGGCAGCATTCGCGGCGTGGTGACCGGCGAGGATCTCGCCCGGCTGCTGCCGCAGTCGCGGATCGACGCGGTCCGCCGCGATCTCGTGGCATGGGATATCGATCTCTTCGAGAGCACCCGCGACGCGGTGAGCGGCTAGGGCGCCAGGCCGAACCGATCCGCAGCGAGTCGCACTCCATGCACCCGATCGCGATTTCCCGCCGGCTGGCCAGACAGGTCGAGGGCCTGCGGTTCGGGCGGCCGACCGCGTGCGTCTACAACCCGCTCGTGTACGCCCGCCAGCCGCACGAGGCCTACCTCGAACGATATGCAGCGCAGGGGGTGGATGCGATTCTGGTGGGCATGAACCCGGGGCCGTGGGGCATGGCCCAGACGGGCGTGCCCTTCGGTGAGGTCGGCTTCGTCCGCGACTTCCTCGGCATCGACGAGCGGGTCGACCGGCCCGCTGTCGAGCATCCCAAGCGGCCGGTCGAAGGGTTTGCATGCACCCGGAGCGAGGTGAGCGGCCAGCGGCTCTGGGGCTGGGCTCACGACCGCTACCGCACGGCCCGGCGGTTCAGCCGTGCGTTCCTCGTCTCGAACTACTGCCCGCTCGTCTTCATGGAGGCCTCGGGCAAGAACCGCACGCCCGACAAGCTGCCGGCTCGCGAGCGCGAGCCGCTCTTCGAGGCCTGCGACGAGGCGCTGCGGCGGCTGGTCGCCTGGTGCGAGCCGCGGCGAGTGATCGGTATCGGCGCCTTCGCCGCGGAGCGGGCCCGCGTGGCGCTCGGCGACGCGGGGCCGCCGATCGGCACGATTCTCCACCCGAGCCCGGCGAGCCCTGCGGCCAACCGCGGATGGGCCCGACAGGCGGAGCAGCAGCTGCTGGCCTTGGGAATCCGCCTGCCGAAGCGCTGAGTTCAGCAGCCTGGGGGCTGCCGCCCCCGCGCGGCGTGCAGTTGGCCGAGCGCCTCGGGAGCCTCGGTGAGCAGGGGCGAGTGTCCGAGATACCGCTCGGCCATCTCCCGCTTGCCGCGGGCGAGCAGCATCGCATAGACGTGCAGCTCGAAATGCAGCCGGAGGCGGCGTGCTGCCTCGTGCTCTCCCGTCGCCGCGAACACGCCCATCAACGCCTCGGCGGTGGAGATCTGTGACGGGCCCGGCTGCTCCCGCAGCCAGTAACGGCTCGGCGTCTCACCCGCATCCGGCAGAGAGACGCACCGCCCCCTGGCTTCAACGCTGCGCAGCATCTCGCCCGCCTGCCGCCACGTGCCATCGAGCAGGAGGATCTGCGGAAGGGAGCCAGTCGAGTCGTCGGCTGGCCCGGCCACGGCAGGAAACGGTTCGCCGCATGGATGAAGAATCCAAAGCTCCCGGCTGGGCTCGAGGGCGTCGGCCGGCAGCCCGGTGGCGGGTACCTGGCGGCTCATGCGGTGGTAGACGTGGCACGCGGCGGCAGTCACGACCCGGGAGATGAGGCTGCCGGTGCTCGACGGCTTTCGCTGCTCGAGCCGGTGGATCAGCACGTGGACCGGAAGCCGCGTCTCCACGGGCGGGAGCAGGTCGCACACGCACAGCCGCGGCGGCAGGCTGCATCGGGGGCAGCGGGCGGCACCGGCGAGTACGACGCTTCGTCCCATGCGTGATCCTGAGGTTCGTTCTATGATCGTCGCATCTTCGAGCGACTGACGAGCAATGCGAGGCCAATCATGGCGGAAATCACGCCGGGGCGTTACCGGCACTATAAGGGCAACGACTACACCGTACTCGGCGTCGCCCGGCACAGCGAGACGCTCGAAGAACTCGTCGTCTACCGGCAGGAGTATGGCGACCGCGGCCTCTGGGTGCGACCAGCCGCCATGTTCGCCGAGACGGTCGAAATCGACGGCCGGGCGATGCCCCGGTTCCGGCTGCTGGACCAGTGAGGCGGCATGACGCTCGCCGAAGACCTGTCGCAAGTGCCCGCGAATCGGGCCGGGTACACGAACTGAGTCTCGGGACTAGAATCAGGGAGTCGTTCCCCGGTGACGGCCGGGGAGATAACAGCCTGGCGGCGATCTCGCAGTGATCGCGACGGCCGGGATTCCTTTCGCGAAAGGAGGTGGTCTAGTGACGCAAGACTGTACCGGAGGGCTGCGCCGATAGCGGCGAGTCGACGGGCCTGCCGTTGATGCAGCCCACCAAATGGTTCCTACGGCTGCCGCCCCCTCGTGGGGCGGCAGCTTTTTTTTGCCCAGTGGCTGTCGGCGGCCTCCACCGCTTCAACGGGCGGGGGGCCGAAGGTTGCACGCCCCGTCTCTGCGCAACTCACGCGCCATGGCTCGCCGGCTCACCCGCCCGCAACCCCGACGCCCGCCGGCCTGATGGCCGATCGGATGGACCGCCCGGGCAGCCTTTCGGCGGAATCACTGCTCCGCTGGCTCTGCGAGCCCTGAATCGCCGCAGCTCACAGCGGTAATCGCCCCAGCAGGGCGAGGATCAGCAGAATGATCAGGATCAGGCCGACCAAGCCGCCGCCCGCGCCGAGGACGGTGTTCCCGCTGCGGAAGCCGTAGCCACCGCCCAGCAGTGACAGGATCAGGATCACGACAAGGACAAGTACGATCGGACTCACAGTTCGCTCCTTACAAATGAAGAGTAAAAACGATCTCGTGGAGTCCTTCCCCCTGATGTGCTGAATGCTTCCGCTCCGGACAGACAAGACGCCTGTCTCGCTGACTTCGCTCACACATGCCCTGTGCCTCGCCGTCCCACAAACAACGCGATCACGAAGAGAACCAGAAACACGACGAACAGCAGCCGGGCGATGTCTGTCGCGGCTGCTGCGATACCACCGAAGCCGAACACGCCGGCGATGATGGCAACGATCAGAAACAAAATGGCCCACCGAAGCATGGTCACACGTCCTTCGGCAAATACGAAGGCGATCCGATGCCAAAAACACAGCATCCTGGCCAGAATGCACAGCACAACGGACGTGGCATCTACCCTGCCGCTCAACGCTAGGCGTCAGCCCCTCGCACTGGCTGCAATCGCGTCGTGCCTGAGCAGAAATGCATCACACTGGAAGGAGACACTGCCCGTCGTATAGCGGATCTGACCGCGTCGCATCAAAGGCCACGGCCCACGGTGATCCACCCACCGTCACCGGACCACTGGGCGGAAAGTGTCCTGTATCGCGGAGACCGCAGAATCACGGGCTCGCAGCACGCTTCGCGTGCGCCGCAGCGGCGAGCGCTAACGTATTCCTCCCAGAACGCTGGCCGCTGTAAGCGGGTCTACTGGAACCTGACTCGCAAGGACGCCGTCTTCTTCGTCCAACATGAGGTGAGCCGATGCTTCGCTCTTCGTGGCTATTGTGTGCAGCAGTTGTTGCGTCTTTTGGCTTGAGTGGCTGCTCGGAGCCTCCGGTCGAGCACACGGTTCGCAAAGTCACAACCGAGGACGTCCGTCGCGATACGGAGAAGGCGGTGGATACAGCCACGAAGGCTGCCGCACAGGCCAAGGAGGACTTTGAGACGCGCCTCAAAGCCAGCCTCGCGGACATGGATGCCGGAATTGCAAAGCTCGCTGAAAAAGGACGCGACCTGAAGGACGAAGCCAAGACTCGATGGAACGAAAAGATGGCGGATCTCAAGGCGAAGCAGGAGGCAGCCCGCAAGAAACTGGACGAACTCGGCACATCCACTGGCGCGGCATGGGTGCGATTGGAGAAGGGCGCCCAGTCGGCATGGGACGATCTGCAGAAGGCCTTCAAGGAGGCCTCGAAAGAGTTTTGAGCCGGCTACGATACGAACCGAGTGCGGCCGCGTCCTGACCAAACCTTTGCCGACGGTGATATCAGATTTCCCTGCCGTCGCCGAAGTCGGCCATCCACACCAACCGAGCGCGGTCGAGTTTGCCCTGGGCTGT
>JBILVW010000158.1:0-6611 GCA_044370205.1 Pirellulales bacterium
CAGCGCTCAAGCACCTCCGCGCCGCGGGCATCGCCGCCGAGGCGATCGAGCGGGAGGGGGGCGTCGGCGGCAACTGGCGGTTCGGCACTGCCACGTCTCGGGTCTTCGCTTCGACGCGGCTCATCAGTTCCAAGCTCCTCACGCAGTTCACCGACTTCCCGATGCCACGGGAGTGGTCCGCCTATCCCGACCACCGGCAGTGCCTCGCCTACCTCGAGCGGTACGCCGCCCACTTCGATCTCCTGCCGCACATCCGATTTGGGGCGAGCGTCGAGGCGATCGTACCCGCAGGGCCAACCGGATGCGGCTGGGACGTGACGCTCGCCGGCGAGCCGCCGCGGCGGTATGCCGGCGTCGTAATCGCCAGCGGCCACAACCACGTGCCCCGCTGGCCTGAGATCGAGGGCCGCTTCAACGGCGCATTGCTCCACTCGGCCGACTACAAATCGCCCACGGTGCCGGTCGCGCTCGCCGGCAGGCGGGTGCTCGTGATCGGCGGCGGCAACTCCGGCTGTGACATCGCCGTCGAATGCTCGCGGCATGCCGGGCACACGACCCATTCCACCCGCCGCGGCTATTACGTGATCCCCCGCGAGATTTTCGGTCGGCCCGCCGATCTGCGTGCCGAACGACTCCTCAAGCTGGCCGCGCCGCTCTGGCTCCGGCGACTCGTGAGCCTCCGTGCCATCGACCGCACGATCGGCCTGCCGTGGCGGCACGGGCTCCCGCGGCCCGATCACCGCCTCTGGGAAACCCACCCGATCATCAACTCCGAGATTCTCGCGCAGATCGACGCGGGAGCGATTGAACCCGCCGGCGACGTGACGCAGTTCGACGGCGAGACGGCCGTGTTCGCCGATGGTAGCCGCCGCCCGTTCGACGTGGTGATTTGCGCCACCGGATACCGCACGACCTTCCCGTTCATCGATCCGGCTCTGCTGGGGCCGACCTCAGCCGACGGTATCCCCGATCTGTTTCTCAACCTCCTTCATCGCCGCCGCGACGACATCGCCGTCGTCGGCCTCATCCAGCCCGACAGTGGCCAGTGGGGCATCACCGATCTTCAAGCTCGCCTGGTCTCGCAGCTGGCCGTGGCCGCCCGGAACGCGCCGCGGGCGGCAGCCTGGCTCTACGGCCGGCGGCAGCGGCCGCAGCGTCGCGACGCCCGCTACCTTGATTCGCCGCGGCACCGGCTCGAGGTCGAGCACTTCTCCTACCGGCGGCATCTCGAGCGACTGATCACCGGCATGGATCGCCGCCTGCGCCGCGATCGTGACGAGCGGCTCACCGCGGCTGCGGCGGGAGGATGAGGGGCTCCGACCCAGGTGAAGGCTGGGGGTTGCCGAACAAGGCCTCGAGCCCGCGGCCGAGACCGTCGCCGATCACCGCCTGCGCCGTGTTTTCCACGATCCTTCCCATCACCATCTCGAGCATCCGGGCGTCGAACTGCGGCCGCTCGGCCGTGCCCTTGAGCGGAATGACCAGCGGCGTGCGAACGAGCTGGGCGATCACCGGCGTATTGCCCACCACGTCTCCGCGGAGTGCCACCTCCACCACCATCGCCAGCGTTCCGTCGGCTCCGACGCTGCCCCCCGACTTCACCACGAACTGCCCTGCATCCATCACGAGCCCCTCGTGCCAGAAGCGGCGTTCGGTGAGCCGAATCCGCACCGGCTCCGGCCGCACCCGCAGCAGCACCGCCTTGTCACCGAAGGCGAAACGAGGATCGACTGCCGACTGCAGCTTCACGAGCAGGTTGACCAGCGGCTGAACCGACGGATGGGGCGCGACCTCGAACCGCTCGAGGATCACCTGCCCAGCCAGTTCGCCCGACATCGGATCGTCGATCGGGAGCCGTGCGCCCGCGAGATCGACGGTCGCAAACCCTTCGGTCTGCGTCCGGCGGCCGAGCATCGGCGAGAGCATGGCCACGAAGCCGTCGGCGTGCGGCCCGCCGATGTTCACCCGCTCAATCACGCGGCCCGGCGGCACGACGAGCTCCCGGGGCGTGCCGAGCAGCCGCAGCCACGGCGCGCCTCGCATGCGGCCCCCGCCCACGCCGATATCGAACGGCCCCAGCGCCACCTGTCCCTCGAAGAGCCGCACCGGCAGTTCTCCCGCCTCGACGCTGAACCCCGCGATCTCGGCGGCCTGCCAGGCGACCGACGTGTCGAGCGCGAGGCTGCGGAGCCGCTCGGCCAGGTCGGCAGTGGGGCCGACGGTCGTGTGTACCGGTCGCGTGATCCGCACCTGACGGTCGACCGTGTCGGGATCGCGTCCGCGGGTGGCGGCCAGCCAATCAGCCGGCAGGGGCACGGACGCCGGCTCGGCTGCCGCCGCGAGGGCGGCCTGGGGAAGCGTGCCCAGCGGTCCGCGAAACGTGAAGGGGCGACTGCCGGTGCCGGCGAGCCGCACACGACCCCGAGTCCAGGGCGACGCGAGTCGGGAGAGCTGCCCCCAATTCCAGGTCACCGTGCCGTCGAGGGCCACCTGTCGCCGCGACTTCCAGTCGTTCACGCCGCCGCGACCGGCGAATGTGAGCGTCGATGATTCGAGGGCGACCTGCTCGATTGTGACCGTCTCGTGTGCCGCGCCGGCGGTCGCGGGTGGCCGCGTCACCTCGACCGTGAACGCCGCTCGAGGCTCACTCCACACTTCACGGGGAACGGCCTTCGGCTGGCCCGGCGCGTGGGCGAGCGAAAGCTGGCTGCCCTCGGCCTGCAGCAACAGATTCACCCCCTGCTGCACGTCGGTGATCTCGAGTGTGCCCCAGCCGCGGCCCGCGGCCGACCAACCAGCGCTGCCGAGTGCGGCGGGCGGAATCCACCGCACGAGGCGGCCGAACTCGGCCTGCCACTGTATGCGACCGCGGAGTCGTTCGAGCGCCGTGGCCAAGACCCCGGCCCCGGTGCCAGCCGCGGCATCGGCCGGTGCCGGCAGCCACGACAGACCCCCGGATCGCAGCGATACGGTGGCGGTGAGCAGCTCGGCCGACGAGACGTCGATTCGTCCGCGGCCGGGGTCGATGAGGCCCGCCGCCGTGGCGACGACCCGCGGCTCGACGAACCGGTGGTCGCCGAGTTTCACGCTGAGCTTTTCAATCTCACCTCCGGCCCGCGTGATCTGCCAGGCCGCGCCCTGTGCCGCCACCGCAGCCGAGGCCTCGATCCGTCCGCCGAGTTCGAGGTGTTCGACGGCAGGCAGCCAGCCCGCCGCCCGCGCATGCCAGCGGCCGAGATCACCCGCCAGCGAGCAGTCGGCGGCGATGCCGGACGCGCCGGGCAGGGGCCGCACCCACGCCACCGAACCGCCGCCGGCGACGAACGAGAGCACATCGACGATCACGCCGCCGGTAAGTGTCGCTTCGCACCGGTCGTCGGCCGCCGTCACGACCGCGTGTGCCGTCTCGACGACGGCGGCGCCCGCCGCGATCCGGCCGTCGGCATCCAACTCGATGGCCACTTCCTTGTCCCGCCAGGTCGGCCGGCCCGGCGACGTCCAGACGAAGTCACGCAGGCTGGCGGTGGCCTTGACCGTTGTCGGCTCCTCGCGACGGCCGCCGGCGATCTCGATGCGGCCGCGGGACGTGCCTGCGAGTTCGACGCCTTTCAGATCGACGACGTCGGCGATGTCGGCCACCAGCCTGTCGAAGTCCAGCGTCCATTGCAGTGTGGCAGCTGTCGCCGTGCCGGCGCCGGAAAGCTCGAAGGCCGACGAGGTGATCCGGGCATCCTCGACGACGAGCCGTTCACCCCGGCCACCTCCTCGGCGGCCGCGCACCCAGCCGGTGAAGGGCTCGCTCCACCGGAGCGGCCGCTCCTGGGACTCCGGGCTCGCCGTGCTCTGGACGGCGGCGAGATTGCGGGCCGCAAGCCGGGCCTCGAGCACACGGTCGGCGCCATCGCCGCGGGCCGCGGCGGCCACTTCGAGCGTGCCCCCGGTCACCCGCACGTCGGGGCGGATGGCGAGGCCGCCGGGCATGGCCCGCGCTGCCGCGGCCAGGTCGATGTCGGCAGCGATCGCGAAATCCTCGGAGATGAGATCCTCGGCCCAGTCCCACGAGCCTCCCGTCGGCAGCCGGATTCGGCCCGACGCCTCCCCGCGAAACAGCGGCGACACCGCCGTGAGCTTCCGAATCGCGATGCCACCATTTTCAACGGTGAGGTCGAGCGGCAATTCGCAGTGTTCGAGCGAGACGAGCTCCGCGAGCGTGTCGGCGGCACAGATGGCGGCATCATCGAGCACGATCGAGCCGGCTGCTCGTGCAGCGGCGGCATCGACCTGCATGTCGAGCCGGACGTCGGCGAGGCCGTCGAGGAGATATGGCTTGGCAAACCGGGTGGTAAGCACGCTCGACGCACCGAGCGGCAGGCGATGGGCCGCCACCGTCACGGATCGGGCCGCGGCGTCGAGGCCGTCATCGGGCGAAGAGACCGACCAGCCTCCCTCTCGGGCGAGTACCGCCGTCGCCCGGGCTGCGATCGTGGTCCGATCGAGTCGAGTGGAAACATCCGGAGCCGCTGCGACCGGTGTCGATGGCGGAGTGGGCACGACGGCTGCGTCGGTCGGTGCCGCATGCCGCACGCGACCGGCCACCGTCCAGCCGGCGAGCCCGCCGTTCGCCCGCATGCTGCCCACGGCCATGAGTTCCGACACCCGCCAGGCGTCGTGACGGTCGCGATCGACGAGTTCCACCGCCCCATCGACCACTTCGAGATCGAAGCTGGGCGAGCCGACCGCTGCCGCCGAAAAACCAGCCAGCCACGGGGCCAGAATGTCTTCGAGCGAGCTGCCGCCGCGGCGGACCTCGACGAGCAGTTCCGGCGCCACCAGTCGCACCGTGCCGAGATCGTGTGGCGACACGGCCAGGAGGGCGAGGCCGCGGTCGATCACGACCCGCGGCACGAGCGCCGCGGCATTGCCAGCGCGGTCGCGGAGGATCACGTCACGAAACTCGATGCCGGCGATCCAATTCCAGCGGGCCGAGCCACTGGCGATGCTGCCGTCGATGCCGGCAAAAAGTGCCTCCAGCGGCCGGTCACGGAGCGACGTGAGCACGACCACCGTCGGCGCCATCCAGGCGGTCGCGCCGAGCACGGCCAGGGCCGCGAGCGAAAACACCGCCCACCGCCGCCGCGGGGCGGCCTCGTGTCGGGAAAAACGCCTCGTCATGGGGCGGAGTATAGAAGGCTGCCCGTGCTTCGACGAAGACGAGATTCAGGGGCGACGCACAGCCTCGAGGTCGGCTGGCGTATCGACGTCGAGAAACGACCGGCAGCCGGAATCGACCGCGGCCACCTCGGCCTCGTCGAGCAGGTCCACGGCAGCGGGGTCAACGCGGCGAAGCTCGTCAAGCAGGCCACGGAGATCCCGTCGGCCTGCGGCGAGATGCCGCTCGATCATCGCAAGCAGGGCGGGCCGCAGCGCCGACACGAGCACCTGGGGATGTCCGTGCACGACCGGCACGACCCACTGCACGCCGGGCGCTGCGAGTCGATCGAGCAGGAGCCGCACGACGGCGGGCTGCAGGAGCGGCACGTCGCAGGAGACGACGACCACGGCCTCAGGCGACGTGTCCACGCGGCACGCATGCGACAGTCCGTCGCGGATGCCAGCGAGCGGACCCGCGCCTGGCGTCGAATCATACACGACCTCGAGCGGCACACCGACTTCCGGCAGGGGCTGCCCCGGCGCGGCGACGACGATGAGGCGTGCGACGCAGTCCGCAAGCGTCGCCGAGATCATCTCCAAAAACGTGCGACCGCCGAGCAGCAGACCGGCCTTGCCCGCTGAGCCGACGAGATCGCCGACCAGCCGCCGCGCCGCGCCCCCCGCGAGCACGATCGCAATCGTATTCGGATCGCGTGGAACGGGCCTGCTCATGTCCGGATCGTACCGCGCAACTGTCTCGGGCGTGCGGCGGATGAATGCCGCACGCTTTCCAGCGGCGGCTTGTCTCATCCGTTCGATGTCCCGACGGTTCAGCGAGAAACGACTCCCAGCGACAGAGCCCCAGACCCGCGGAGAGGAACCATGGCCATGTCAGCGGCGGAACGTGTCGAACTGGAGCCGCTCACGGCCGAGGCGGTGCGGTCACTCCTGGAGTTGCACGAGCCCCCCTGCCTGTCGCTCTATCTGCCCACGCACCGCAACGTGCCCGACAATCGGGTCGATCGGCTGGCCTATCGTCACCTCGTCGAGGCGCTCGAATTGGCGCTCTCCGTCTCGAAGCCACGGGACGAGATCGAGCGGCTGCTCGCTCCCTTGCGGATGCTGGTCGACGACGACGCCTTTTGGGAGCACACTCACGACGGCCTCGCCGTGTTCGGCAGCGACGGCCATGCCCGGGGATTCTTGTTGCAGCGGCCCGTCGTGCCCTTGGCGCTCGTGAGCCGGCGGTTTCACACGATGCCTTTGGTGCGGGCGGTGATGGCCTGCGATCGGTTCAACGTGCTCGCCCTCACCAGCCGCACCGCCCGCGTGTTCGAGGGCACGGCCTGGCACGATCCCCGGGGAAGCACGGTCGAATCGCTCGCCCCCGTGCCGCTCGTGCCGCTCCCCGGTCGGCCGGCGAGCGATGCACTCGCACGGAGGGACGTGATCGACGAGGA
>JBILVW010000159.1:0-6607 GCA_044370205.1 Pirellulales bacterium
GGCTTGTATGGCCGCAAAAATGGATCCCGTCGCTTGCGCTCAGGGCTTGTATGGCCGCAAAAAAGCCCCTGGGCGGAAGCCCTGGGGATCCCCGACGCGGAAGCGTCGGCGGCGTGGAACACCCTTCACGCTCCCACTCAATGCCCGCAACGACTGCAGCCGCCGCAATCACCGCCGCAGCCGTCGGCGCCGATTTCCTTCTTGTAGGCCTTCTGGGCCGCGGCTTCCTTCGAGAGCTTGAACTCGGGGCCAGCCGGGAAATATTGGATGTCGTCCTGCAGGTAATAGGCGCTCGGCAGCGTCTGGCCGCCGACGTCCACCTGGCAGCCGGTCAATCCGGCACCGCCGACTGCAATCGCCAGCAACGCGATCGCCTGCCGCCGCATTCGGGGTGTGGCTCGATTCCGCTGGGCCCGAGTCGGCATGGCTGTGATCCGATTGGCTGGGGTCATGGCATGGGTCCTCGCAGGGCAAGACAACCGGTGTATCGACCGGCACGACCCGTAAACTTTGAGTAATCGGCATGACCGGCCCCGCGGCCTGCCCAGCTTGCCAGGTTGCTTGCCCGTGTTCGCGCCGCCCCGGTGCCACAGGCCGCTGCCGGTGTACAACCACGTCATGAATCGATCGCTGCCCTGTCGGCGCCGCACCGTCACGTGCCTGCTCGCCGTCACGGTCTTCGCCTGTCGACCTGCGGTCGCCCAGCAGGTCATCCTGCCGCGCGGCTTCGGGCCGCCCGCGGCGCTCGGCACCCGTCCGTCGCCCGCCTACGACGCCGCGGTCGCCGCCCTATCCTCCGGCGCCACGTCGCGGGCCCTGGAGATCGCCCGCGACGAGTATCGATCGTGCATGCGGATCGGTGGCCAGCGGTGGATCGATTCGATCGCCGCCAGCGCCGTGATCGGCGAATGCCAGTTCGAACTCGGCAACCTCGGCGAGGCGGCCGCAGCCTACGAGGAGGCACTCCTGCTGGCGGCCGCCTATCCGCAATGGCTGCTCGCGGTGCAGTTTCCGCAGCAGCCCTTGCGGCCCCGACAACAGCCGCCCCAGGCCACCTGGGGCCGCAGCGCCCGCAACACGCGGCCCGCGCAGCTGCCCGACACGATCGCGATCCGGCAGGCCGGCGCCGATCCCAGGCAGGTCATGGAGCAGGGAGGCGTACTCGTATCGCCGTTCGATCAGCTCATCCGACCCGCTGAAATCATGCGGGCCCTGGTGATCGCCATCTACCGGCATGCCGTGATCTTCGGTTCGATCGGCCGCGAGTCGCCGGCGCTCGAGCGAGTGAGCGTGGCGCTCGCGCAGCGGCCCGCCCAGCCGGCCCACTATGCACAGTCGTGGATCGACGTCGCCCTCGGCACAGCGCTCTGGGCGCAGGGCAAGCCCGACCAGGCCACGCCGCTGCTCACCCGTGGCCTCGTCATCGGCGAGGGCCTCGATCATCAGCTCACGGCCTGGGGACTGATCGTGCTCGGCCGCATCGCGCTCGACGCCGGCCAGGCGGGCCAGGCCCTCACATATTTCGAGGAAGCCACCTACGCCGCGGCCGACGAGGCCGACGCCCGGGCGCTCGAGGAGTCGTTCGCCCTCGTGCTGGATGCACACGCGGCCGCCGGCACCCGCGGCGTGCCCCCCGCGATCCGCGGCGCGATCTCGTGGGCGAAACGCGACTGGCCGGTGCTGCATGCACGGCTCCTGGCGATGCAGGCCGAGTGCCTCGCCGCCGCAGGCGATCCGCGGGCCGCCTCGGCGGCGCTCAAGGAGATCGACGGCCGGCTGCTGCGGGCCGACCCGGGCCGGGGCCAGCTCGGCGCGGAGGTGGCCTACGCCCAGTCGCTCGGCGGCTACGCGGCGGGCAAAGTCCGCGACGGGGATACGGCGCTCGCCGAGGCGATCGACATCGCTCGGCCTCGCAGCCCGCGGCTCTTCCAAACCACGCGGCTCGTCGAACTGATCCTGCAGGGATCGGGCAGCCTCTCGGATCGACAGGCCGAGGCGCTCTTCGCGGGGCTGCTCGCCCCTCCCGCCGACCGCGACTTCGCGGTCGATCCCCTCGACACGCTGGCCGTGATCTCGAGCGATCGCCACGCGGCGTTTGAAACCTGGCTGGCCGTCGCGACCCGCCGCGGCGCCGATCAGGCGTTCGAGGCGGCCGAGGCGCTCCTTCGCGACCGATGGCTCTCCGCGCGGCCGCTCGGCGGACGACGACTCGCGGTGGATCGGCTGCTGGCCGCCGATCCGGCGCGGCTCGATGCCGGCCCTGCGGCGCGGCGGGCCGCGCTGCTCGGCAACCGCCGCGACCTCGCCGCCACGCTCGACTCGTTCGCCCAGCTCCGCGGGCGGCTCGCCGCCGACCTGCTGGCCGCGAAGGGGGCAGCCCTCGACGGGCAGGTGGCCGGCAGCGAAGAAGATTGGGCGAAGTATCTCGCGCTCGCCGCGAGCCGCACGGCGGCGGTGGCCGCCATCTCCGCCGGCCGCGAGGCCACGGCGGTCGATTTTCCGCCGCTGGTGCCCGCTGCCGAAATCCGCCAGCGGCTCGCGCCCCGGCAGCTCATCCTGTCGTTTCGCTGGACCCGCGCGGGCCTCACCGGTGCGCTCGAGTCGCGGGAGCGGCAGGCGGTCTGGGACGTGCGGCAGGCCGCGGGCATTCCGGTGGAGATCGCGCAGCTGGCGAAGGGGCTCTGCCTGTTCGATCCCGATGCGGCCGTCTCCACCGACAAGCTCTTGGCGGGCGGCTGGAGGGATTCGGCCGCACAGCTCGAACGCATGCTCTTCGAGAATTCGCGGATCACGCTGGCCGAAGGCATCGACGAGATCGTGATCGTGCCCGACGGCTGGCTGTGGTATCTGCCGTTCGAACTCCTGCCGGTGGCATCGGGCAAGGGCGACGCCGGCCCGCGGCTGCTGCGGGATCTCTGCCGCGTGCGATACGCCCCCACCCGCAGCCTCGCGGTGGCCGCACCGCCGGCGGTCGTCGGCACCGGCCCGCTCGGCATCCACGTCGGCCGCCTGGGCCGAACGCAGAAGGGGGATGCCGCCGAGATGCTCGACCGGATCACGCGGGGCATCGATCGTGCGGTGCCGCTCCCCCTGCCGGAGAAGCCGCCCGCGGTGGCGGTGGCATCGGTGCTCGATGGGCTCGTGGTGCTCGACGATCTCGGCGGCTCTGGCGCGGTCGTGCCGGGAGCGGCCGGCCGCGGCGGCATCGCGTTCGCCGACTGGCTCGCGCCCCCGCAGAAGCGGCCGGGCATCGTGCTGCTGCCGGGGATGCGATCGGCAATGGCGCAGGGTCTGGAGAAGGGGGCGCTGCCGGAGCGGCCCGGGGACGATCTGTTCATGCCGGCCATCGACCTGCTCGCAGCGGGCGGCCGCACGGCGCTGCTCACCCGGTGGCGGGTCGGGGGCCGCACGACGGCCGACCTGATGACGGAGTTTCTCCGCGATGCGACGACGGTGCCTGCGGATACACCGCCGCCGCCGGCATCTGCGAGTTGGCAGCGGGCGATCGACGTGGTGACGGCCGAGGCTCCCGATCCGGAACTCGAGCCACGGCTCAAGCAGGGGCAGGCGGTGCTCGAAGACGCCCGGCATCCGTTCTTCTGGGCAGGCTATCTCCTGATCGACACCGGCAGGTGACCGCTCTTCCGCTACAACGTCTCTTCATGGATGCATCCTTCCTCCCCACGGGCCTACCCGGGCTGGCGCTGCTCGCGGTCGCCTCGGCTCTCGCGGGAGCCGTCAACTCCGTCGCCGGTGGCGGCACGATCCTCACGTTCCCGGTGCTCGCGGCGATCCTGCCCCCCGACCCCGGCCGCATGGTGGTGGCCAATGCCACGAGCACGATCGGGCTCTGGCCCGCGTCGGCCGTCGCGGCCTGGGCGTATCGCGGCGAGCGGACGGATCAGCCCGCGTGGGTGAAGTGGCTGATCCTGCCGAGCGTGGTCGGCGCGATCATCGGCACGCTGCTCGTGCTGCGTCTGCCCCCCGCATGGTTCGCCGCGGCGGTGCCGTGGCTGATCCTCTCCGCCGCGATCCTCTTCAGCGTGCAGCCGCAGATCGCACGGTTCGCGGGGGCCGCCGTGAATCCGACCCATTCCTCTCCTGAAGCCACGCGGCTGCTGCCGGCCTGCCTGCTGCAATTCCTGGTGGCGATCTACGGCGGCTACTTCGGCGCGGGCATCGGGATCCTGATGCTGGCGGTGCTCGGCCTGCTCGGCCTCGGCGATATTCACCGGCTCAACGGGATCAAGAACGTGCTCGGCACGGCGATCAACGGCGTGGCGGCGGCCACGTTCGCGGCCGGGTCGCTGGCCGGGGCCCACGATGTCTCGTGGCCGCTGGCCGGGGTGATGGCGATCTCGTCGGTCGCGGGCAGTTTTGCAGCCTCTTTGATCGCCCGGCGGCTGCCGGCCGCGGCCGTGCGGCGGTTCGTGGCCATCCTCGGTTTCGCGCTGGCCGCCTACTATCTGCTCCGGCACGCATAATGTCCCCGCGTTTCCACGCGGGGCTTGGATGAGAATCGACTCCATCATGCTCGTTCACGCCGACAACCTGACGAAGCGCTACGGCGAGTTCACCGCGCTCGACGGCTGCTCGCTGGCGGTCGCGGCTGGGGAGGTTTTCGGACTGCTCGGTCCCAACGGCGCGGGCAAGACGACGTTCCTGCGAACGCTCCTTGGTTTTATCCGCCCGACGGCGGGCCGGGCCACGGTCGCAGGCTTCGATTGCGCCACCGAGTCGCTCCGCGTGCGGGAGCACACGGCCTACCTCCCCGGCGAGGCGCGGCTCTTCCGGCGGATGAACGGCCACGGCGTGCTCGATTTCTTCGCCGACCTGCGGCCGTCGTGCAGCCGCGCCGCGGCCACGACGATCGCCGATCGTCTCGGCCTCGACTGCTCGCGACAGGTGGCCCGCATGAGCACGGGCATGCGGCAGAAGCTCGCGCTGGCCGTCGTGCTCGCCACCGACGCGAAGCTCGTGATCCTCGACGAGCCCACGGCCAATCTCGACCCCACGGCGCGGGCCGAGGTGCTCGATCTCGTGCTCGAGGCCCGGGCCGCGGGCCGCACGGTGATCTTCTCCTCGCACGTGCTCTCGGAGGTCGAGGCCACGTGCGACCGCGTGGTGATCCTGCGGGCGGGCCGCCTGGTGCACGAGCAGTCGATCCACGAGTTGCGGCGCAGCCATCGGATCACGGCCCGGCTCGCTGGTCCGTTCGAGGGTGTGCCCGAGTCGCTGGCGGGCCGAGTGGCCGTGGCCGGGCACGATGGCAGCCGAGTCGTGCTCGAGGCTGCGGAGTCGCTGGCCCCGCTGCTCGGCTGGCTGGCCACGCTGCCGGTGGAGGAGATGCAGGTCGAGCCGGTCGGCCTCGGCGCGGTCTACGACCGCTTCCACCGCAACGGGTTGGCTCAGCTTTCCAAGAAGCCCCCGGCGGAAGCCGGGGGACCAATCCGTCCCACACCGACGAACTGCTGACATGCTCTTCAACACCGCGATCTGGAAACGCACCTGGGGCGACCAACGGGCGCTGGTGCTCGCGCTGGCCGCGCTCTGGGTGGCGTTTCCCTGGATCTACATCTCGCTGTCGGCGCAGATCCAGATGTCGGCCTTCCAAGACGTGCTCCTGCGGGCGATCCCGCAGGAGTGGCAGAAGCTCTCGGGCGTGCCGTTCTCGGAGGTGGCCACCCACACCGGTCGCGTGGCGCTCGCCTTCATCGATCCCGTGGTGGTGCTCGCCGCCACGGTGTGGGGCATCACCCGCGGCAGCGACGCCGTGTCGGGGCAGCTCGAGCGGGGCACGATGGAGATGGTGCTCGCGGCGCCCGTGGGCCGCGTGGCCGTGTTTCTCACGCAGGCCCTCGCCACCACGCTGGCGGCCCTGCTGCTCGTGGGCGTGCTGCTGCTGGGCGTGACCACCGCGGTGGCCTTCGGCCCCTGGGCTGGCGAGGTGCAGCCGGCGCGGTTCGTCCCGGCGGCGGCCAACGTGTTCGGCCTGATGGTGTGCATGGGCGGGATCACGGCCTGCGTCTCCGCGGCCGACAGCCACCGCTGGCGCACGATCGGCATACTTTGCGGCTTCTACGTATTTTCCATTTTGGCGAAGCTGGTCGGCCGGATGAGCGAGTCGCTGAGCTGGGTCGGCTATCTCTCCGTGTTCAACGCCTACGAGCCGCAGCGGCTGGTGTTCGGAGGCCTTGAATCCTGGCAGCTGCTGGCCCGTTACGACGGCGTCCTGCTGGGCATCGGGCTGGCGGCCTACGTGCTCGGGGCGGTGATCTTCGCCCGCCGCGACCTGCCCGCGCCCCTGTGAACCCAGTGGCATTTTTTTGCAGATTTGCCGCATACTGCCGCGATCGGCACGTCGTCACCCGCGAGGAAGGGATTCGCCCCATGATCAACGCATTGCTCATGCAAGCCCTCGGGCGCAAGACGGGGGATCGCCTTTTCATACAAGCCCCCAGGCGCAAGCCGGGGGATCGCCTTTTCATACAAGCCCCCAGGCGCGAGCCGGGGGATCGCTTTTTCATACAAGCCCCCAGGCGCGAGCCGGGGGATGATCCGGGCCGCTTCAGGATGAGGTCCGCATTATCCCCCTGCTTGCGCATGG
>JBILVW010000160.1:0-6599 GCA_044370205.1 Pirellulales bacterium
GGCCACTGGTGATCGCCTTCACGGTCGTCAATCTGATCGTCACGTGGTGCTTCCGGGCGGACGTCTCGGCGCAGGGCGGCGCCTACGCGACGGGCGTGCTCGTGCTCATGACCAGCGCGGCGATCGGCTCGCTCGTGGACGTCTGCCGCAAGCCTTTTCCAGCCACGGCTTGGGCAGGAGTGAGCCGCAGGTGCACGGTCGCCGCCTTCGCCCTGATCTCGGCCGTGTTCGTCTACACGACGATCGCCAACATCTACGAGCGGCCCGACGGCATCATCATCGCCTCGATCTTCATCGCCAGCGTGATGACGATCTCCATCGCCTCCCGCATATGGCGGAGCAGGGAGTTGCGGCTCAAGGAGTTTCGCTTCGCTGACGAGTCGGCACGGATGCTCTGGACCGACATCTGCGCCGACGGTGGTTTTCGTGTGCTGGTGCCACATCGGCCCGGGCACCGCACCCTCGACGAAAAGGAAGCAGAAGTCCGCCGAAAGCATCGCATTCCTGCCAACGTGCCGCTTGTTTTCCTCGAGGTGCACTACGGCGACACAAGCGAGTTCCAGAATGCCCCGATCATTTCGGCCCGACAGGAGGGCGACCGGTTTGTCATCGTGGCCCGGGACGTCGCCTCCGTCTCCCACACCATCGCGCAGATCGCGATCGAAATGAGCCGGACCGGGACACCGCTGGATATCGTCTTCGGCTGGAGCCTCGGCAGCGCCTTCTGGTTGGCGGTGGGGTTCGTGCTGTTCGGTCAAGGAGACGTTCCGAACAGCGTTTTTGCCCTTCTCCAAAAAGCCGTACCGGATGCCGCGCGAAGGCCGACGGTGCTCGTAGGGTGATGCACCAGTGCTCACCCTTCTGCGTTCACGTATCGCCTGCCCAACTCACGATCACGTGGCCGTGTGCTTGAGGCCTCGTGTGCCGGCGGATATGGCGGCTGGGACGGGGCTTCCGCCTCTGAAAAACCCGGGCGGATACGCGGCGGCGGGCCGATTCGCCCAAAAATGGCACCGCGCCCAAGGCGGAATTACCCTTGCCTCAGGCTCCCAGATGCCGGCAACGGGCCGCGATTGATGCGGTCGATTTCAGGCTGGCCTCGGGGGCGGGCGATCGCAACAATTCCCGCCCCTTGTTTGGCCCTGCGGTTGATTCGACCCACGGATGGAACCCGTCGCCACGGCCGGCGGACCCGTTCTCCATCTACCTCATCCGACACGAACTTATGGATCCGCGCCGCCACCCGTCGCTCGGCATTTCCGCCATCGCCGTTCACCAGCCCGCCTGGGAGTTGGAGAACGCCTGGTTCGGCGACACGATGCCCCGCAAGTTCGCCCACCACACGGGGATCGAGGCCCGCCGCATCTCGCTCGACGACGAACTGACGATGGGGCTCCAGGCCGTCCGGCAGCTGCAACGCGACACGGGCTGCAACCTCGCCGACTGCCGCGGCATCGCATTCGTGTCGCCGTCGTTCATTCCACCCTCCACCGCCAGGCAGCATCTCCCGCCGGCCGACGTCGAGCGAGAACGCCCCAGCCACGCCGCCGACGAACTCTCCCGAGCCCTCGGCCTCGCCCGCTGCCGCACCGTCGGCCTCAACTGGTTCTGCTGCGGCTACAGTCGGGCCTTCTCGGTCGTGACCCGCCGCTGGGCGCCGCGGCTGGCCCTGAGGCGCGACGAATTCCTGCTCGTCGTCGTCGCCACCCGCATCAGCCGGATCACCGACTTCTCCTGCGGGCAGACTGCCGGCCTCTTCGGCGACATGGCCTCGGCCACGCTCGTGGCCCCGACGACGAGCCAAAAGTATCCGGTGCACTTCGAGGTCGTGCACGCTGATGCCGAGAAGCAGACCACCGAGCGGCCGGCCTTCGACTTTCATATGCAGCAGCACGTGCCAGTCCCGGCCCCGAACGGCGGCACACTGCATGCCGACGAGCGGCTCGTCTACTCGCTCGACGGCATGGCGATCGCGGAGCTCGCACCGCGGGCGATGTCGGCGGCGACGGCCAAGGCGCTCGCCGCGGCGCACGCCAAAGCGAGCGACGTGAACTTCGTGGTGCCCCATCAGGCGGGCACGGGCATCGTGCGGTTCACCGGCATGAAGCTCGACGAACTCGGCGTGCAGGGCGAACTCGTCAACGGCCTCACGCGCCGCACCGGCAACGTGAGCGCCTGCTCGATTCCTTACGCGCTCAAAGAGACCTGGGGCCGCCTCCGCGGCCTGATCGCCTGCCCCACCGCCGCGGTCGGCAGCCCCGGCCGCCCCGAGGTGCTTCAAGGCTGCATCCTGCTGCGGTCCACGCCGCTGCATGAGCGACAGCCGAACGTCGCTGCGTAAACGGGAAGGCGAGCGGGTCGGATGAGCTCCCTCACTCCTCCGCGTCGTCGGTCGTCTGCTCGTCTTGCCCCGCCTTGCCGCGGCGCTGGGGCCGCGGGTCATCATCGCGGCGGAAGACCGCGACCACGTCTTCGATCGGCACGACGTAGAGCAGGTTGTTCTGCTCGAAATCGACGGGGATCGAGTTCTTGGGGTGGAAGAGCACCTTGTCGTACTTCGCGATCGGGAAGTCGGCGTCCCGCTCGACCTGGAGGCTCACCTCGACGACGCGGCCGGTGATCGTCGGGATCTCGGCCTGATCGGGAAGCACGATGCCGCCCCGCGTCGTGTGCCGGCTCTCATCCTTGCGGATGAGCACCCGCATCCCCAGTGGTTCGACGAATTCGTTCACTGACATCTCCTCCGATACGGCTATCGTGCGGCCGGCTTCACGAACCCGTCGAACCACGGCTTCACCTGAAGCGTGGCCGCGACGTACGACCCGCGGTGATCGGCCCGCTCACCCGCCGAGAAAAACTCCACCTGGGTGCTGCCCATGAGCCGGCTGAAGTCGGCCGCCATCCGCGACACCACCGGCGGGATCGCCTCGTCGGCATCGCCACCGTAGGACCGCAGCGGCGTCTTGATCTTCCAGCGATACGCGCCGGCCGCCTCCAGCAACTCCCAAAACCGCCCGCGGCCCGTCTCGGCACCGAGGATGAACTCCGGCTGCAGGAGCCCGACCACGCCGCCGGGCACCGAGGCGTCGTAGGCGGGCCAGTCGAGCTCGCCATCGAAAAACTTCCGCGAGGCCGCCAGGTGCTCGGGCTTGATCGCCGAGGCGGCGAGCCCTGGCAGCTGCATGTATTCCTCCTGCGACCAGATCATGTTGCTGATGCAGCCCTTGATCCACGCGGCATCCTGCGGCCGCGGATTCGCAATCGGCCGGCGGAAGGCCGCCGTCAGATCGACCGGCGCGCTCACCGTCGCAGCCGCCGTGACCGGAATGTCGAGTGTCTCGAGCCGGCGAAGGAACTGCATCGTCGTCCAGCCTCCCTGCGACCAGCCCCACACGAAGAACTGCGGCGTGGCTTGGCCGAGCGCCGCGAGCACGGCCCGCGAAGCACGGTGGTGATCGAGCATGGCCTGCACCGTGCTCTGCGGCACCATATAGCAGTTGGGCAGCCGCGAGGGTCCGAGGCCGAAATAGTCGGCACCGATCACGACATAGCCCTGGGCCGCGAAGGCCACGAGCGCGAGTTGCGTCTCATAGGAGTTGTCGGGACGGGAGGGCACCTCAGCGCGGCCAAAGACCGTGCCGTGCTGGTAGCTCACGAGCGGATGCGACGTGCTGCCGTCCTCGGGGATGGCCAGGAGCCCGCTGCCGAGTGTGGGCTGGTTGTCCCATTCGGGGATGACGGATTCGTATTGCACCTCGTAGAGCGCCACCGCGTGCCGCGGCGCGGCGTAGCGGCCCTTGAAGTCACCCGCCTTCAGCGTCGAGCCGGCCATGAACGCATCGAGGCCCGTGTCGAGGATGGCGGCCAGCCGGGCCTTGTCGTAGGTGCCGATCTTTCGATAGCGGACGCCGGCGGCCACCGGCGTGAAGGACTCCTCGGCCCGCAGCCTGGCAGGCACGCTGACCGCGACCGAGACCCACACCAGCACCACCACGACACCACGCATCCATCGCCCGACCATGGCCGCTCCTCGACAAATGACAACGCGATTCAAGCACGCATGATGCCCGCCACAGCCGCACGACCGCAAACCCCCGCTTCAGAATCCGCGGGGTGGCTCGTGCGGCGGGGCGTTGAGCCGGAAAATGAGGAGCGGCACCTCCATCACCTTCTCATGATGGAAGGCGTGGCCGTAGAGCCCCTGCTCGCCGAGGCACTCGCCATGATCCGCCGTCACCACGACGGTCGTCGGCCGGCACGAATGCCATTCAGTCGCACACGGGGAGTTTCCGCCACACCCGCAGTCTTCCCAGGCTCGCAGCCAATGAGGGGGCCTCGTGAATCTGGGTGGGCGGTGGGCACCTGTCTCGAAACGACGGCTCAGCCAGCCTGAAGAACGGCTACTGCCGCCGCCGAAACCGTCTTCATGCAAAACCTTCTGCTTCGGGATGCCACCGGGCTGCGTCGGCCGCCGCGAATCGCCCTCGTCGCCGACCGTTTCGACAGCCGCGGCGACGCGGAAGTGTATGCCCGCGATCTCGCCGCCTGGCTCACGGCCCGCGGCTGTGACGTGCACGTGATCGCGCGGTCGATCGGCCCGACCGAGCGGCGGCTGCCGGTCGCGTTTCACGAGATCGCCGCCCAACCACGGCAGCCCGCATTCGCCCGCGAGGCCCTCGCCTGCGCAGCGGCGATCGAGGCCGACGTCACCCACGACATGGGCGTGGCGGCTGGATGCGACATCTTCCATTCCCACGTCGGTTCGCCACTGGCTTGCCAGCAGGCCGCCGAAGCGGCCCATGCGGCCTGGTATCGCCCGCTTCGGCGGCTTCTGCACGCGGCGTTCCGACAGCGGCGGCTTCGCGCGCGAGCGGCCGGCCAGTTCGGAGCTCCGGAGTCGCTCTTCATCGCCCTCTCTCGCCGCGGCGCCGCCGATCTCACCACACTCCACGGCGTGTCGCCGGCCCGCATCCGACTCGTGCCCAACGGCGTCGATGCGGCGCAGTTCGATCCAGCCGCTCAGCGCGACGCCGGCGCTGCGATCCGCCGGCGGTGCGGCTTCAGTCCCGACGACGTGGTGGTCGTGGGAGTGGCGCACAACCGCCGCCTCAAGGGCATCCCGGCGGTCACCCGGGCCGTGCTCCAACTGCGGCGGGAAGGCCTGCCGCTCAAACTGCTGCTCTGCGGAGGCCAGCCGGCCCGCGCCTCGGCTCCGGGCGACGCCGTGTTCGAGGCCGGCGGCGTCACCGACATGCCAGCCCACTACGCGGCTGCCGACATCGCCGTGCAGCCGACATTCTACGACGCCTGCAGCCTCGCGACGCTCGAGTCGCTGGCGAGCGGCCTGCCGGTGGTCACGACCCGTGCCAACGGCGCGAGCGAACTGCTGACTTCGGAGATCGACGCCCTCGTGCTCGATGACGCCGCCGACGTGACCGCCCTGACAGCCGCGTTGCGACGGCTGGCGAGCGACCGTTGGCTGCGGGCCTCGTTGGGCCGAGCCGCCCGACGCCGAGCGATCGAGCTCGACCGTGATGCCGCCTTCGCCTCGATCGTCGCCGTCTATGGCGAGGTGATGGCCGCGCGGGATCAGCGGCTGCTGACCGTGCGCTCCGATTCTGCAACGCTCCGCGTCGCCTGACGAGCCGGCATCCGACTGCCGGGCTCACACGATGCTGCGGGCCTCGAGCAGGGCCACGACCGCATCGACGCTCTTGCCCAGCGGCCACTCGTGCGTGGGCACGACGAGATTGGGATGGGCTGGCGGCTCATACGCGGCCGACACTCCGGGAAAGTTCGCGATCTCACCGGCGTCGGCCCGGGCGTAGGTGCCGTCGGTGTCCCGCTGCCGGCAGACCTCGACCGGGGCCGAGAGGTGCACGACGAGGAATCGGTCGGTGCCCACCCGCTCCGCCGCCTTCTGCCGCACCGCTTCGTCGGGGGCCACGAAGGCGGCCAGCACGACGAGCCCCGCGTCGTTGAAGAGCCGCGCCACCTCGACGCCGCGCCTGAGGTTTTCGCTCCGCTCCTCGGCCGAGAAGCCGAGATCGCGGCTCATTCCCAGCCGCAGCGACTGCCCGTCGAGCACGGCCACGGCGCGGCCCATGTCGAAGAGCCGCCGCTCGACGGCTCGGGCGAGTGTCGTCTTGCCGGAGCCGGTGAGCCCGGTGAAGAGCACGGTGGCCGGCTGCTGGCCGAAGCGGGCCGCCCGCTCCTCGTCGGTCACACCGCTGGCCACCGCCTGCAGATGCTCGGCCGCGGGTTCGTCGTCCCAGTGGGCCTTGCCCGCCTCCTCCGGCTCCCGGTCGAGGATCATCCCGGCGGCCACCGTGGCGTTCGTGAGCCGGTCGATCATGATGAAGCCGCCCGTGGCCCGGTTGCGGCGGTAGGCGTCGAACGCGATCGGGCTCGTGAGCGTGATCCCGCAGCGACCGATCTCGTTGAGGGCGAGCGTGGGCGCCGGCTGGCGGTGGAGCGTATTGATGTCGACGCGGTAGCGGAGCGAGCCAACCGCGCCGGGCACCACCTTGCTCGTCTGCTTGAAGAGGTACTGCTTGCCGGGCACGAGGGCCTCTTCGGACATCCACACGACCATGGCG